>JAYUBR010000175.1:0-2355 GCA_043740775.1 Ferruginibacter sp.
CTTCCCATACCGAACAGAGAAGTTAAGCCCCTTATGGCCGATGGTACTGGTATTCCAACCGGGAGAGTAGGTAGCTGCCATATTTATTTTAAAAGCCTTTACGTTTTATTACGTAAAGGCTTTTTTAATATGCGCATGTATGCCCTTTCAAATTTAGTCAAGCCTATCCGTTAGTATGTTACCATCACGTATAGTCTAACTACCAACCCCACTAACTACCTCTGCCTCATAATTCAACCATCACCCTTTCGCAATAAAGTAAAGTAAAATCTGTCATAGACGACTCACAGTATAAGTGCGAAGCAAATAAAACTGATGGGTATTCATCACCCGGCACGAACAAAAATTCTTATTAACAACGCAATCCGGCAAGCTATTTTAAAAGAAATAGATTTTATTTCATTAGATTACAGTTTTACTAAACTAATTGCAACATGCGTTTAATCGTCCACTTCCACATACAATACCTGCTTGCCTTTTTTTTACTTATCTGTTTTTCATTTGTATCCTCTCTTTTATTTTCACAAAAGAAAAATTCTTTAACCAGTGTTAAAGACCCCACAAATGTTTATGATTCAGCAGTATTAAAAGGGCTGAAATGGAGAAATATTGGCCCTTTTAGATCGGGCAGGAGCCTTGCTGTTACAGGTGTCGAAAAAGATCCGATGACCTATTATGCGGGACAGGTTGGTGGTGGCGTATGGAAAACTGAAGATGCGGGTAATACCTGGCATTGTGTTTCTGATTCTATTTTTACATCTTCATCAGTGGGCGCAATTGCGGTTGCCAAATCGAATCCGAATATTTTGTATGTGGGCATGGGTGAAGTGGAAATGAGGAGCAATGTATCTTTCGGTGACGGAGTATATAAATCTACCGATGCAGGAAAAAAATGGAAACACATTGGATTAAATAATACCGATGCAATTGGCTCCATAGTGGTGCATCCGCAAAATGCGGATATGGCCTATGTTGCAGCAATGGGCAAAATTTTTGGACCAAATAATGAAAGAGGATTGTATCGTACAAAAGATGGTGGAACAACCTGGCAGTCCATTTTGAAGTATGATGACAGCACGGGTTGTGCTGATATAAAGATGGATCCTGTGAATCCATTGATCTTATATGCTTCCATGTGGAAAGCACATCGTACAGCTTATTCTTTAAGCAGCGGTGGTAAAGGCAGTGGATTGTACAAGAGTGAAGATGGCGGAGATACCTGGAAATTGATCTCTGAAAATCCGGGTATGCCAGTGGGTTTAATGGGTAAAATTATTTGTACCATTTCACCTGTAAATCATCAAAGAATATGGGCAGTGGTAGAGAATAATAAAGCCGGCGTTTACAAAAGTGAAGACGGAGGAAAAAACTGGGAGCTGGTAAGTACCAAAAACGATCTCACACAAAGACCTTGGTATTTCAGCCAGATATTTGCAGATACAAAAGACGAGAACACTTTGTACATTCTCAATGTCGAATTTTTTAAATCAATTGATGCAGGAGTTACATGGAAAAAAGTAGATAACCGCCATGGAGACAATCATGATATGTGGATCAATCCAGATAATCCAAAAAACTGGATCATGGGCGATGACGGTGGACCACAAGTAACTTTTGATGGTGGAAAATATTTTACGGACATTGACCTTCCAACCGCACAGTTTTATCATGTAAACCTCGACAATGAATTTCCTTACAATGTATATGGAGCGCAGCAGGACAATAGCAGCATCAAGATAGCAAGCCGTACCAACAATAATTCCATAGGTGCTTCTGACTGGTATCCTGTTGCAGGCGGAGAGGCTGGTTATATTGTTCCCGATCCATTAAATGCTGAAATAACTTTTGGTGGTGAATATGATGGACAACTTTCTACCCACAATAAAAAGAACAAACAAACCAGGGCTGTTTCTGTATATCCTGAACAACACAGTGGCGCAGGCGCCGAAGATTATAAATACCGTTTTAACTGGACTTATCCCATTGTATTTTCTCCGCACAATCCTAAAGCGATGTATGCTACTTCCAACTATGTGCACCGTACATTGGATGCAGGACAAACATGGGAGAATATTAGTCCTGATCTTACGCGCCATGACCCTTCCACATTAAAACCAAGTGGCGGCCCGATTACTTTAGACAATACCGGTGCGGAAGTATATGCCACTGTTTTTGCCTTTGCAGAGTCGCCGGTAAAAGCTGGCGTACTGTGGGCTGGTAGCGACGATGGGCTGGTACATGTAAGTCAGGATGATGGAAAATCATGGCAGAAAGTAACCCCAGCAGGTTTACCCGATTGGGCCATGATCAGCTATGTTGAGCCTTCGCATTTTGATGTGGCTACCTGTTATGTAT
>JAYUBR010000176.1:0-7835 GCA_043740775.1 Ferruginibacter sp.
GCATGCGGACCACCAATGCCTTCGGCAGCTTTGCCTTTAAAGAAAAAAGGGTTGTTGGCGGAGAGCAATAATTTACGGGTGTTAATATAAACCGGGTCTGTATTTTTAACCGCATTTAAATAAGGCAGCGATAACAGGCTTGGCACGTTGGCATCATCCATTAAATTAAAACTTCCAAAACCATTTACTTCATACGCATAAATTTTTCCGTATTGCGGATGGTTGATAACTGCATGTTGTTGAAGGGCTTTATCTACTTCATTGGCCAATGCAGTCAATTCATTTGCAAGGGCATCATCTTTAAAAATTTGCTTTACCATGATGGAAACCTGCCGCAGACTTACCACTGCAAAAAAGTTGGAAGGAATTAAGAAAGGAAAAACAGTAGCATCATCGCTTGGCCGAAACATAGAACAGATAAGGCCCACTGGCTTTACAGGATAACCATAACCGCCTAACGGAACACCATCAGTAGCCCATGCCGTTGTACGCTGAAAAGTGTATGGGCCGTTACCGGTTTTACGTTGCTGCGTTTTAAATGTTTGTAAAATTAGTTTGATGGCTTTCTTCCACTGGTCATCAAATGGCGTGGTATCGCCGGTTTGTTTCCAGTAATTGTAAGCGAGGCGAACCGGGTAACACAGGGAATCAATTTCCCATTTACGTTCGTGGGTGCCGGGTTGCATGGTGGTTAAATCACTCTTCCATTCGCTTACTTTATTTTCATCTTTATAAAAAGCATTGGCATAAGGATCTTTTAAAATACATTTTACCTGCCGGTTGATAACGCCGGTAATTAACTGCTGTAGCTCCTTGTCTTTTTTTACAAGAGCTAGATAAGGCCATACCTGTGCGGTACTGTCTCTCATCCACATGGCATCAATATCACCGGTGATTACATAGGTATCGGGTTTGTTATTCAGCATTTCAAAATCAACTGTGGTATCCAGCGTATTGGGAAAACAGTTTTCAAACAGCCAGCCCAGTTCTTTGTTCTTTACCTTGGTTTGAAACTCCGTGATGGCTGCCTCTACCGCCTTGCTGTGAAATTTTCTTTTCTCATACGGAACACGAACCACCGGAAACGCAGGATCAGCCTGCGCAAAGGATAAATTTTTCAACATTAAACCAGCACTTAACAAGCCTGCATTTTTAATAAATTCTTTCCGCTTCATGTTTGTCTTTTTGTTTTAAAAATGCTGGTTGTTTTTACTGCAAATCAAATTTTGTTTAAAACAATCTGTATTTTCATCAAATATTAATTGGCCATATTTTAAACTTTTCAATTGTAAAAGGAACGGCCAAATACGTTGTAAAAAACCTGGCTCCGTCGCCCGGCAATACATAGCAGAACTTATAATTATTTACTCACTCACGCCAGCGTCATTTACCAAAAATTGCTGTAAATTAATTATCAAAAAGAGGCATTTGCATGAGAGGTAAAAGCAATATTTTTTTTCTTACAAAAACATTTAATTCGAATGCCTCAAAACTTCCAGATGGCTCATCTGGTGTGAAGCAGACTGCATTTTTATATTTGGTATCTGTTCGTAATTTTCCATAACAAGAGCAGCGGCTCCAATCAATTCAGCCTGGTTTCCCAGGGTAGATATTTCGATTCCGGTACTTTGATGAAGGCGATAAATACAATGCTCATTTAAAGATTGCTGTATGGGCGCCTGCCAGATCTGTCCGGCCGAAGAACCTCTGCCACTAAGAATAATTGTTTTTGGATTTAGCAGGTGAATCAGCACAGCTACGCCTTTTCCAATATTATATCCGGCTTTGGAAAAAAGTTCAATGGCAAACTGGTCACCACTTTTAACTGCTTCAATAATGGCATCGCAATCCTGCTCCAGATCATCGCCCTGCAAAGAACTCAATTTAGAAATCCTGCCGGCTTTAATGCCTTCTCTTGCCCTTTCCACAATCAGCAGCAAAGAGGTTTCTGTTTCAAGGCAACCAGTTTTGCCACAACTACATAATTTACCGTTTAAGAAAAGCGGGATATGACTGAATTCTCCCGCAAAACCTTCATGCCCCCTGAATAATTCTCCATTGATAATTAATCCCAATCCAATACCCCAGGCGATGTTTATCACCATTGCATTGCTTACTTCCCTTGCTGCACCAAACCTCAGTTCTGCCAGTGCAACCAGGCTGGAATCATTGTCTATAAAAACAGGCATTTTAATTTTTTCGGCAATATGCTGCGTTATGCTCTTATTATTGGGTAATTGCATGTAGGTATAGTTAACCCCTTTTTTTACATCTACAAAACCAGGCATCCCGATACCAACCCCTACAAATTTTTCCTTTGGTATGCCGGATTTTTCTATCAGAAGGATTATTTTTTCAATCAACACCTGCAGCGCATCCGGATTGTCAGGCAGGGGTAATACAATTTTTTCTATGGGAGAAACGAAATTGTTTTGCATATCCATGATGGCAATTTTTGTAACAAACTGGTCCATGGCTACGGATACCAGGTACAGAACATTTTTTTGCAGGGTATAGGTCAAAGGCCTTCGGCCTCCGGTAGAAACTGCATAGCCGGATTCAACCACTAAATTCTGAGCCACCAGGTCTTCAATTAATTTTGCTGTAACAGGAAAGCTTTTATCAATTTTGAAACAAAGATCTGCACAGGATAAACTTTCCTGGAAATACAATTCCTTTAAAATTTTTCTTCTGAATAATCTCTTTTTTTCGGTCATAATGGCTGCTAAAAATCGTGTTGATTAAATAACGTTACAGGCAACTAAAGGTATACAAAGTTATTAAGTAATTAAAAAAGTTCCCGCGCAATAATCGTTGTAGTCGGGTAAAACCTATAAGGGCATTGAGATACCGGGGACAACGGCTTTAATAAAACCGGAAATTATTTTTTGACGCTCCGTAAAATGATTACTAAAAGGCAGGAGATCCGGCAAACCTGTACATTAAGACCATTTATTTTGAACAGAGATGGATTAACCATTCTGCCAGCTAATTTTGATTTATTACTGCGGATGAGTTATTCCCGAATAGGAATAATGAAGGAAATCAATGTCAACATACCCACTTTCCGACACGTTATTGTAGTTGAAAATGCCAATGCGGTCGCCCCGGTAAGATCCTCCTGCCAATTGATAAGCAGCCCCGAAATATATAAAATCTTTACCGTTTATACTGTATGAAAATTTACTGTTGCCGTTTAAACCCCAGGTTGATCTGAACCATATTTCATTCCCCTTAATAAGCACTCGTTCTGTGGCAGCGTTTTGAATGCGGCATCGTAAAAAACGCTTTGTTCCTTTTTGCACAATGCCAATGGATGCAGCATTTGGCGGGGCAAAGTGACACAGTCCTGCGTACTCACCGTCGGCCATTTTACCAATATCCATTTTAATAATTACCTCGTTGTTGCTGGTACGGTAAGACCGTTGTGTAAGTGTATTACCGGCGGAGGAAAGTTCATCTTTTGCTATGGGCATAAAAGCATACAACCTTAACCAGCCCAGCCGTTGAGATAAGGAAAATTTATCTGACCGGGGCTGGTAATTCCACTCCCATTGCGGAAGTAATAAGGTATCTGTGAACTCATCACTGGTTTGAGGTTTTACAACGGGTGTGCTTGCCGCCGGTTTATCACCACCCCATACCATACTGCCAATGCCGTCAGCGCCGGGTTTGCCAATAATGGGCCATCCCTTTATCCAGGTTACAGGAAGCAGGCTGTTGATTCTGCCTGCCCAATCGCCGGTGCCATGGTGGGTATAAAAATACCATTTGCCTTTTTGAGTTTGTACCAGGCCGCCCTGGTTAGGTTCCATAAACTTCCTGTCTGCATGGTTAAGCTGCTTTATTTCCTTGTAGGGCCCCAATATATTTTTTGAACGCTGCATCATCAGGTACCTGCCTTTGGCTGATTTGTACTCACTAAAAAGATGGTAATAATAGTTGTTGAATTTATACAACTTATTCGCCTCCCGCCCCGATCCCTGATTTATTAATTTACGGCTGTCTGCAATGATGTCACGGCCATCTGGTGAAAGTTTGTAAATATAGGTTTTGTAATTGTCGCTAAAATTTGTACCAACAAAATAGCCCTGCCCATCATCATCCCAAAACGGACAGCAATCATCCCAGCCGCTATCAGCCAATACCCGGTGCAAGGGTTGCCAGGGGCCGTCAATATTTTCAGCAGTGGTCATAAAATATCCTTCGTCTGGTGTTCCGAAATAGACGAGGAATTTATTATCATGATAACGGATAGCACCTGCCCAAATGCCTTTCCCATACCGGTTCATCTTATCCCAGTTCAATTCGTTTCCTATTTGAGTAATGTCATTTACAACATGGCCGGTAATATCCCAGTTAACAAGGTCTTTCGAATGGATGATTACAATGCCTGGCGAATACTGAAAAGTAGAAGAAATGGCGTAGTAGTCATCGCCTACCCGGATACAATCTATATCACTAAAATCTGCGGGTAAAACCGGGTTTTGGTATTGGCCATTTCCAAGATCGCCCCAATGAAAAAAATCTCCCCATTTTCTTTGCTCCTTTTTTTGGGCAAACGAAAATTTTACCATGCCTGAGAAGATAATAAGGCAACTTATTTTAATGATTGCAGCACCCGTTATTCGCATAGTATGATTCATTAAAATGCTCAATAAAAAATTGATTGGATTCTGTACCGGCTATACTGCTATTGACTTTTTCAACAAAAGCATAATGGCAATTGATGCCCATATTATTTTATTTCAAAAAAATATTCTCCGGAATTTACTGTGATTTCATTCACTCCGCTTTTACTTTTAACCAGTTTTTTATCTACTATTTTTTCATTAAGATAAACCGCTGCTGTACCTGCGCCAGGTAAATAAATGGTTGCTGAAGCATTTACCGGAACGTGAATTTTTAAACTAAAATTTTTTCCTTCTTTTTTCCAATCTGTGGTGATCCATCCATACGGTGAATGAAAACTTCCTTTTGCAGAACTGATATCTCCTACCGGCTGGGGCCTTATTTTTATTTTTTTAAATGCCACCGATCCTACCTCCTGGCTGATGCCAGCGAGGCCGCTGTAGAACCATTCCATAATATGTCCCAACATTAAATGGTTGTTTGAAACATCTTCCAGCCCAGGCCATGATTCAGTTAATGCTGTAGCGCCATTCTTTAACTGATAGCCATAACCCGGAACATCATCCCTGTTGTTCATATCAAATATCAATTGCGAAGCGCCTCCTTCATCTAATGCTTTTACCAAAAAGTGAAAACCAATATCGCCTGCGGTCAATGCCTTATTACCGGCATAAATTGAATCGACAAGGTTTTTCAAGACCGCTTTTTTATTTTTTTCCTCTACCAGCCCCACGCTTAAAGGCATTGCCATTGCAGTTTGACTGCCGGTTGAATAGACCCCGGTTTTACTGTTAAAGAATTTTTTATTAAAAGATTGTTTGATGGATGCTGCCAGTGTTTCATATTTTTTTGCATCCGTCCTTTCATCCATCACATTCGCCATTTTACTTACCAGTACTGCATCATAATAATAGATAGCAGTTGCAGTAACAGATTTAGGAGTTAGCTGAGCCTCGCCGGGCGGGTTGGGCCCATAGTCATACCAGTCGCCCAAACCATGAGACAAAATATTATTGGTTGATTTAGTTTTCAGGTAGTCAACATATTTTTTCGTCATCCCATAAGCCTTTTGCAAAATGTCTTTATCACCATACCATTCATACAATAGCCAGGGCAAAATCACTGCACTGCTGCCCCATTCCGGCGAGTCTAAAAACCCTCCGTCAAACACCACAAATTCCGGTGCAATGTCCGGTACAAAACCTTCCGGGTATTGGGCGTCCATCAAATCGTACACTAATTTTCGATACAAATGGTACACATCATTGTTGTAGTGAATGGAATTGCCCATCAGGTAATCCTGTTCCAGCCAGCTTAATTTTTCACGATGCGGACAATCGGTAATTACACTTTGCATATTGCTTTTAATGGCCCAGTTGATGAGTGTGTAAATACGGTTAAACAATGGATTGCTGCATGCAAAATTACCATTTGCCGGGTTGGCGTTTCTGTTATGCAAAGAGGTTAATTGTTTAATTACTGGTAATGATAAATCGTTGGCAACAGTATCGGGTACTGCTCCTTCTACCTGCACATAACGAAACCCATAATAAGTAAATTTTGGTTGCCATATTTCCATTGTATCACTTTTTAGCGTGTAAGTGAAATAATAAGGATCACCGGTGGCATTTTGATTGGCAAATTGATATTTATTGATGAGCTCTGAAGGAATTAATTTAATCACCTGGCCTTTTCTGCCCTTTACGCTTAACCTTACAATGCCGGAAACATTCTGACCAAAATCATACAGGAATGTACTGGATGAAGGATGAATTATTTTCTTTACAGCAAACGAATCCATGATTGAAACCGGGTAATCCTGTTCGGGCAACAACTTGCCAGAAGGCGCTTTCACTTGCAAAGATTGCATCCATTTTGTATCATCAAATAAGGCCGTATTCCAGCCTGCCTGCTCTAATCTTGCATCATAATCCTCTCCACCATAAATGCTGCAGAAGGTAATAGGCGAAGGCGAGGTTTTCCAACTGGCGTCAGATACGATGTCTTCTATGCTGCCATCATCATACATAATTTTTAACCGGCAGATCATAGTGAGCATTCCGAATGCAGCAACAATTTTAAAATACCTTTCCCGGTTGATATTGTAAAAACCATTGCCCACAATAACCCCGATGGCATTTTTACCGGTTACCAGTTGTTGTGTAACATCGAACGTATTGTACAAAACTGTTTTGTCAAAATATGTCCATCCCGGCGCAAGAAAAGCGGTACCTGTTTTTGTTCCATTCAAACTTAATTCATATTGACCAAGGCCGGTAACAAACAGCAATGCCGTTTTTACTTTTTTTGTTACTGAAAATGTTTTTCTAAACAAGGGCACCACCGGTCGCTGAATACATTTATTGGCCAGCTCTTCCGCATAAGGTTCATGCACACCCGGCGCTGTACGCATGGAATCTTTTAATTGTTCGTAGCCAATCCAATGTGCCGCTGACCAGTCGCCTGCTGAAAATAAGCCGGTTATAAATTGCTGATCACTGCTCCATTTTGAAGGCTGATTGTTTTTATCCCACACCTGTAGTTTCCAAAAATAAATTTGCGCAGCTTGCAATGTGTTGCCGGTATATTCAACCAAAACTGATTGGCTGCTTTTTTTTATTTCAGAATTATACACATCGTAATTACCTGCATCCAGCTTATCTTTTGAAGAAGCGATTACCAATTGGTAAGCTGTTTGATACTGGCCGTTTTCAGTTGACTGCAGTTCCCATCCAAAACGTATTTTTTGTAAGGACACACCAGTTGGATTGATTTTATTTTCACACAATGCCGCGGTTATTTGCAATTGGGCGAATGATCCATGTGAAAAGAGGATCAACAGTACCGATAACAAAACAACCCGTTTGTTATTGACAGTAATTTTAAAAAGGCTGCTTTTAACTTTCTTATTTTTCATTGAGATAAGTTGGCTGTTTTAAAAAACAGCTGCGTTTTAGTCTTCTTTCATGATGCGTACCGGCCCTAACAATCCTGATGAAACCAAGGGTGAATCTTTCGTAAAATAGTTCCATGTAGTAAAACAAAACCTGCCTTTTGAAGGCCGGGGTTGTTTTTTTAAGAACCAATCGGGAAACTCCTTTAAAGAATAGCCACCGCTGATATAACCGGGTATCCAATCACAATCAGATGGCTCCTGTTCATCGCCTATCAAACGGTTTGCCCACACATTGGTAACTTCAATT
>JAYUBR010000177.1:0-2346 GCA_043740775.1 Ferruginibacter sp.
TAAAGGTTTAACCATTGAGGTTAATCCAATTCTTTATACATTTCTTACAAGCGGCTTTATTTCCAGGCGCAGAAAATGGAGCTGGAAATACAAACAAAAAATAAAAGTGGTTTCAAAGTCAACATATCATTTAACTGAATTCAGGTTTTTTGATGATAGTGATGAAGAAATTAAACTTTAAAATAAAATTAAATTTTATACAGCTTGACTATTACCAATTTTAAAATATCTGTTTAAGTTACTCCACTTTCTTTTTTCCCCATTTAACAATTATACAAATAGCAGTTTTTAAATAATAAAAAAGGCAGTAACTATTCACTTCCACCCAAAGCGGCAATTGTATAAAATGCGTTGAGGGCATTTTGGCCAGATTTTATAGCGGTATCAATTACAGAACGCAGGATAACAAAGATATTGGCACCGTCCATGGATTTATATTGGCCTGATATTTTTTGTTTCACCTTCACATTTCTAATGGCTCTTTCCGATCCATTATTATCTGGCGGTACATTGGGCTGCAACAAAAAATACAGGATACTGTCTTGTTGCGGCAGTAATTTTTTTTGAAGTGAGATTCCTTTTTTGCAATCAGCATTGATGGTGTAGTGCAGTAAATTATTGAGCCGGTTAAATAATTCATCCCTGCCGGTGTTTGGTTGATAATAATCAGCAACTGACAGTTGTTTCTTTAGCAAAACAGCATCTGACAACAATTGCTTAAAATCTTTTGCCCAACTGCATTTTAGCTGATATAACTGGTCGAGGTAATTAAAGTCTCTTAATAAATGTGCCGTACATATCTGGTGTTGACTGACTTGCATTTTAAAGTGTGCGGCATATCTGTCATGGTTCAAAACGGCATTGGGTAAGCCGTTGGCAAATGTAGCTTCAATGGTTTTAAACCCCCTGTTTGCCGAGGCTACTAAATACGTAAGTGTATCGTTTTGCCAGGCCCATATCCAATTTAATTTACCATTAATGTTCATACTGGTTTCATCAGCACCTACCACTGTTGCCTGTTGTATGCGTTGCCAAATTTGTTTATAAGCTGGCTGTGCCTTGCTGGTTAAGCGTTGCAATATATTATTGATGCCACCTGTGCTGATGGGCAGTTTCATTACATCGTGCAAAAACTCTTTCATGCGTTGATAAGGCAGGTACTGCCTGGTGTGCAGATAACCTACCAATGCCCCGGTATTAGGTCCGTACTGTATGGCAGCGTTTGCGTAAGGTGGAAAACTGCCTTGCATGACATGGCCGCAACTGCATATTTTTTTGTACACCTGATGCTCGGTGCATTGCAAAACAATGGGTGGTATATCCAGCACCTGGCGGCTAACTACAAAAGTTTCGGCAGTAGCTGTTAAATCATTTCCGCAGCTATTACAAAAATCCGGGCTGTGCTTTACCACTTCATCCACCACCGAACGGCATTCAAGGGTTTTACCTTCATGCCCGGGCTGACCACCAATTTTTAAACCGGTTGGCTTACGCAGGCTTTGATTTTTCTTTACCCGGTTTTCATCTTTGGAAGGTGGTGTATGGCTGTTGCTGCTATCTTTTTTATTTTTTAAAATAGTAAGTGCTGTTTGCAGTGCAGCCACTTGTTGGTTCAACGTAACAATCATGGTAGCTTGTGCTTTATTGAGGGCTTGTAAACCCTCAATCATTTTAGCCTGAGCGGCTACTGTTTGGTAAAGCGTTTGTACAAGTAAGTGGATGTCCAATTTTAAAAAATATATTGAACTGCAAAGGTTATATGCAAATGCGCTACAACCTACTATTAACAAGGATTCTATTCCACAATTACCAATAGTTGTTCACAAAAAACCGGAACAAAAAACCGATTTTTTAAAACCTCCTCCCATACGGCGAATATTCAAAAAAAATAAAGCTCTAATCTGAAATATGCGAAAGTAACAGGGAGAAAACAAACGAATACTTATGAATTTTTAAAGCTCATTAAATAAATGTGCATAACTCATGAGTTTTTAAAATAAAGAACAGATTGATTTTTTTTGGTACTGAATAGTTACAAAAATTGTAAAGTTGCAATACCTGCCCGTGGATAAAACTGGTCAATATAATAGGGTATGAATAAACCAACCTTTGGCGTAAATTATTTATGAAAACGTAAATTTTTATTAAAAGTAATTGAAAGGTTATTTCTACTGTCCAGCTACTACATCAGGGCAGTCATAATAGAATTGCTTAAACACAGTGTTATACTTCACAACGGGTAAATTAGTGAACTTTTATTATCAAAAAATTGAAATTTCAGTGTAAGTAAATTTGTTAGGTCTTGTTTAAAATTTTGATTAATATCCCGAAAGAAATTTTCAATTG
>JAYUBR010000178.1:0-7813 GCA_043740775.1 Ferruginibacter sp.
TTTTCGCTTTTAGGAACTACCTATGGCGGTAACGGTCAAACTAATTTTGCTTTGCCGGATTTACGGGGCAGGGTTCCAATTCATCAGGGAACTGGTCCCGGATTACCATTGTATACACTTGGAGAATTAGCTGGCGCAGCAAACATTACATTACTTACAAGCAATATGCCTGCACATAATCATACACTAAATGCATTTTCAGAAGCGGGCGACACTTCTGCCCCTGCAGGTGCTTTATTATCCAACACGGGGGCGTTGGATAAAGAATACAGAACAGCAGGAACCGGTGTGGTAATGAATTCCGCCGCTATAGGTATTGCCGGAGGATCTCAGCCAGTTAGTATTATGCAACCTTACCTGGCTTTAAATTATATTATTGCTTTACAGGGAATTTTTCCCAGCCGCAATTAATTAGTACAGTAAAACCGGTTTCAAAATTGGCTGATTTATTAATATCCCATGATTGGTGGATGCAGTTGGAAACACAGTGGCAGCAGGCATTCAGTGTGTCAGTATTATTACATTCAAATGAGCCAACTACTGCTGAATTGGATGATTTGTATAATTTGCAGACCATTCGTTTAGCAGGGCCAACAGCCCCATTTCCAAATAACCAGTTTGAACTAACTAATCTTGGCGGAATACAGCATCTCGTAAATCTCTCGGTTGTAATCATTACACATCATAAAATAGAAACAGTAGAGGCCTTGCACAAACTGCCCCGGTTAAAATCACTGTTTCTATTTAATAATTCCATAACCAGTTTAAACGGTATTGAAGGGCTTGTTAACCTGGAGCAATTGTATGTTCAGTGCAACAAAATAACTTCTATAAAACCTGTTGAACACCTTGTAAATCTTCAGCAGTTTTATATTCACGACAATTGCATTGATTCGCTTGAAGGTTTAACAGAAAATCATTCGGATAAATTAACCAGTTTTGTTTGCCGGCCAAATGACCAACTGAAACAAAAAGAAATTATTTGGGCTGAAAGGGAGTTGGGCATTATTTGCAGGTAACAATATTTATTAGAAATATTCAAGGAAACAAAAGCCAATGAGTTCTGCCTCTTCCAATGAAATAAAAAACTGGGTTCCATGGAAACTGTTGAATCATTCTGCTGAACCTGTTTGCAGTTGGCTGTATACGGGCAACAAAAATTTTACAGAACCTTTTTTTGATGATACAATTTCTATTTGCAGAAGTTTGGATGAAAACTGTAAACCGTTTAAACCTGTTGCCAGCCTGCAAATGATGGCAGAGTGGGCTGATGATATTGATACTGTAAATCCCACGGCAATTATATTTCATGTATCCCGATGTGGTTCTACGCTTTTATCCCAATTACTTGCTTTGAATGAAGCCAGTATTGTACTTTCTGAAGTTCCTTTTTTTGATGATTTGCTTCGGCTTCCTTTCAAAAATAAATCCTTTGATAATAATACTTCAACTGGTTTTTTGAAAGCCGCAATAAAGTTATATGGCAGGAAAAAAACGGGTATTGAAAAAAATCTTTTTATAAAAACGGATAGCTGGCATATACATTTTTATGATTCGCTAAGACCTTTATATCCATCTGTACCTTTTATTTTTTTGTTCCGCAATCCGTGGGAAGTTGTTCTTTCGCAACAGAGACAACGTGGAATGCATGCTGTGCCGGGGATCATTGAACCCGGTGTTTTTGGCTTTTCAAAAGTACAAATTAATGAACCGGATTTTAACCAGTACATGACCAATGTTTTGGCAGGATATTTCAATAAGATGATTGCAATTACAAAATCAGATCCACTTGTATTGCCGGTTAACTATGACGAAGGAATGAGCGCTATCTTTAAAAAAATATATGCCTTACCTGATGTAAGTATCACAAACAGTACCGAAAAATTATTGAATGAGCGTACCCGTTTTCATGCAAAGCATCCGCAACAATTATTTCAGGAAAAAAATAAAGAAGAAGCAATACCACAATACCTTTTGCCTGTACTTGAGTTGTACGTACAGTTAAATGAAATTAGTTTGGCTAAGGCTTAATAAAAGCACTATATAATTAAATAATTGTTGTGCAGAATTTTCGATAGTGTCTTCGCTGGTATCAATTATAAGGTCTGAATGGACCGGCATTTCATACGGATCATTTATCCCGGTAAGATTCCGCAATTTATCAGGATGGTCATCGGGTAACAAGGCTTTGTAATAAAGGCCTTTTGTATCTCTTGCAATAAGTGTTGAAAGATTGCAGCGGACCCATATAATTTTAGCTCCATATTGTTTACTTAGTTCTACCCTGATGTCTTCAAAAGGATTGATAGCCGCAATAATGGTGATAATACCCTTCAAACTTTTTTCATTTGCAAATCTGGCGAGCCGTTTTATATTTCCCTTTCGGTCTTCAGCAGAAAAGCCAAGATCCTGATTGATTGTTTTACGATAAACATCTCCATCAATCACTTCGGCAGAAATATTCATTGCTGCAAGTTTTGACCGTAGTCCTTCGGCAAGAGTAGTTTTTCCTGCACCTGATAAACCGGTCATCAGGATCATCAACATGGCATAAAAATTCTAATTTGATTAAAACTGTTTTTTTGGATTTTCTATTTCTTTCATCAATTTATCAATCAATTTATCATTACCTGCTATTCCCTTTGGTAATTCATTGGTATTAGTTATTCCCGGCTTCCATTGTATTTGCCAGTTCAATAGATACAGGTGTAGCCATCAACCGAAGTTGTTGTATGATCTTAATTTTTTCTGCAGAAGTATAGGTTGGTTCAGTTGTTTTTTCGGTAAATTCCTGCTTTAGTACGCCTTGTTCGTTTAATAAATTTTTAATCCAGTCATTTACTTTGCAATCTATAACCAGGTGAATACGGTTGGTATTTCCAAAATTATTTACCCGGTGTTTCAATGATAAATTTAAATACCAACACTCTCCTTCCTGCAATGGAATTTTTTCATCTTCTATAAAAAAATCTACCCCGGTATTGGTTACAATCGGAATATGAAATCTTGCTTCGCCTTCTTCAAAACTCATATCGTAATCTGTGTGCTCTTTAATAATTGCACCTGCATTTAATTTCATTAACCGCACCGACATTTTTTCGCATTCAAAATAACTAATTAGCCACTGCAGGTACAGGCAGTTATCTAAATAGCTGGTATCCCTATAAGTCATGTTCTTTTGCAGAGATGAGCTATGAATAGAAACGCAATTGTCTAATCTGCCATTAATTGACCGAAGTGGCAAAGCAGACCAGTCTCCCTCGTAATGTTTATCGTTGTAGTGCGGTTTCCATAATGCAGTTTCAAGTTGCTGTACATCCAGTTGCAGTTGAGTTACATCAAACCGTTGTTTTAGTTGAACGTATTTTATCATTTGGATTATACAGATTTTCCAGAATTTGATTTTTTGCTTTTAAATCTACAAAAATATTAGTTGCTATAGATTGAATGAAATTAACTTAATTCATTTAATCTTTCCCTTCATTCCTTCCAGTTCGTTCTGCAACCTGAACATTTCATCTCTTAACCGTGCAGCTTCCATAAAATCCAGGTCACGGGCGGCTTTCTCCATTTCTTTTTTAACTTTAGCAATGCCTTTTTCCATTTGAGGAATGGTTTTATATACTTCCTGGTCTTCGGCAGCTACCGTAACAAGATCATCCGCATCGCCGATAGAGTATGGATTGGAGGGGTCATATCCTTTTACATCCAGCACAGAGCCCTGTGCAAATATTTGTTCTTTGCTTTTGATGATGGTTGTGGGCGTAATGCCGTGTTCAATATTAAAGGCAATTTGCTTTTCTCTTCTACGGCTGGTTTCATCAATGGTTTTTTGCATGCTTTCAGTCATCTTATCTGCATAAAAAATTACCAGTCCATCAACATTACGGGCAGCCCTTCCTGCAGTTTGTGTAAGGCTTCTTTCATTGCGTAAAAAACCTTCTTTATCCGCATCTAAAATGGCCACCAGCGAAACTTCCGGCAGATCCAGCCCTTCTCTTAATAAATTTACACCTACCAATACATCAATGATACCCAGACGCAGTTCCCGCAAAATTTCTATCCTGTCTAATGTATGTACTTCGCTGTGAATGTACTTGCTTTTTATGTTGATGCGGTGCAGGTATTTATCCATTTCCTCAGCCATGCGCTTGGTAAGTGTAGTCACCAACACCCGGTCACCTTTTGTAATTCTTTTATCAATCTCGTCCAGCAAATCATCTATCTGGTTGATGGAAGGCCTCACTTCAATCGGCGGGTCCAGCAGGCCGGTCGGTCTTACAACCTGTTCTACCACTACACCACCGGTTTTCTTCAGTTCAAAATCGCCGGGTGTGGCCGATACAAAAATGGTTTGGTTGATCATGTTTTCAAACTCATGAAAATTAAGCGGTCGGTTATCTAATGCAGAAGGTAAACGAAAACCATAATCTACCAGTATTAATTTCCGGCTTCTGTCGCCTCCATACATACCACTTACCTGCGGAATGGTTTGGTGGCTTTCGTCAATAATGCAGATGAAATCTTTGGGGAAATAATCCAGCAAACAGAAAGGTCTTGTACCCGGTGTACGCCGGTCAAAAAAACGGGAATAGTTTTCTATGCCATTGCAATAACCCAGTTCCCTGATCATTTCCAGATCGTAATTTACCCGTTCATTTAACCGCTGCGCTTCAATAAATTTACCGCTGCTTTTAAAATATTCTACCTGTGCGGCAGTTTCGTCCTGTATCTCGTAAATTACTTCCTGCATAATGTCTTTGGGGGCAAGGTACAGGTTGGCAGGAAAGATGGCTGCATTGTCTACCAGTCCGATACGCTTGCTGGTAGTAAGTTCCAGCGTTTCGATACTTTCAATTTCATCACCAAAAAAACTGATGCGGTAACCAAAATCCACATAGGGTAAATTGATATCCACCGTATCGCCTTTTACTCTAAATGTGCCACGGGTAAAATCTCCCTGTGAACGGCTGTATAAACTATTAACCAAAGAATGCAAGAATCCCTGGCGGGAAATTATCTGTCCTTTCTGAATGCGAACAATCCCGTTTTCAAACTCAGTCGGGTTACCCATACCATAAATGCAGCTTACACTTGCCACCACAATAATATCCCTTCGGCCGCTTAATAATTGTGCGGTTGCCTGTAAACGAAGTTTATCTAATTCTTCATTAATAGCGAGGTCTTTTTCTATATAAGTATTACTAACGGGCATATAGGCTTCCGGTTGGTAATAATCGTAATAACTCACAAAATAACCCACGGCATTATCCGGAAAAAATTGCTTAAACTCACCGTACAATTGCGCTACAAGTGTTTTGTTGTGGGTTAATACCAGTACAGGCCGTTGTACATTTTGAATAACATTGGCGATGGTGTAGGTTTTACCACTGCCGGTTACACCCAGTAGTGTCTGGTATCGTTCACCCTCATTGATGCCTTCGGTTAATTTATGGATTGCATCCGGCTGGTCGCCGGAAGGGGAGTATGGTGATTGAAGATTAAAAGCCATAATTTATTTTGATAAACAATAAATTTAAAGAGAAAGTTTGGTGTAGTGAATAGCAGTTTTAAATTTTCGGAGTGCTTTGCGATGATTGCTTTTTTTGGAGAGCCTTTTCATTCTTTTGTATCATTTTATCAATTGCATTTTTACGGATAAACCAGGCAATGGTAAAAGAGGGAATGATATCTGTAAATGGAATGATCTCTTCTAAAAAATCCAGTACTCCGCCAATTAAACCCAGCCGCCCACCAAATAATTTAAAAAAAACGTAACCGGAAATAGGTGCCCAGATAATATCAGCAAATTCTCCCATGCCTGGAAAAAAATAACTGGCCATACCAACCAGGTCCATTACAATGCAAATGCCGATATTGGGCAAAAACATTTCTTTTTTTTCTTCTTTCATCGTTACCAATCAATTTTGAGTTGTCCATCAATTCTCCTGCCACTTACATTTTTGAAGAAGCATTTTCATTTACACATTGCTTTAATTTAAATAACAGCAATTAAATCAATGAAGCAGAACTGTTTTTTATCTAAAATCATGGTTAATAGCAATTATATGAGCATTGTAATGGCTGAGGCTCAATTATAATCAACTTTTATCCTTGTGGTACGGCTGAATTTGCTTACTTTTGCACCTTCAAAAAACAGCTATCATTTTTTAGTATTGGCATTAACCTTGGGTTTAGCTACAGCTAACAGAATAGCTAAAAGCAAAGTAACAATGAATATAAGAAATATCGCCATCATTGCACACGTAGATCATGGCAAAACTACCCTGGTTGATAAAATTCTGCATACCACGAATATTTTTCGTGATAACCAGGAAACCGGTGAATTAATAATGGATAGTAATGACCTCGAAAAGGAACGTGGTATTACTATTTTTAGTAAAAACGTATCAGTAAACTACAAAGGCGTTAAAATTAACGTGATAGATACTCCTGGTCACGCCGATTTTGGTGGTGAAGTAGAAAGGGTATTGAAAATGGCAGATGGCGTAGTGTTGCTGGTAGATGCTTTTGAAGGGCCAATGCCTCAAACACGTTTTGTTTTACAGAAGGCTTTACAATTAGGACTGCGCCCGATTGTGGTGATCAACAAAGTGGATAAACCCAACTGTCGTCCGGATGAAGTACATGATGCAGTATTTGAATTGTTTTTTAATTTGGATGCAACAGAAGAACAGCTTGATTTTGCTACCGTATATGGAAGCAGCAAACAAGGCTGGATGAATACTACATTAACGCCTACTGACAATATCTTTCCGTTATTAGATACAATTTTAGAAAAAGTTCCTGAACCCCATGTTACAGAAGGGAACTTACAATTACAAATTACTTCACTCGATTATTCTTCCTTTTTAGGAAGGATTGCGGTAGGAAAAATTGCAAGAGGAGTTATCAAAGAAAATCAGCCAATTTGTTTGATGAAAACTGATGGCAGCATCGTAAAAAGCAGGGTAAAGGAATTATATGTTTTTGAAGGCCTTGGTAAAAAGAAAGTTACTGAAGTTAGTGCTGGAGATATTTGTGCAGTAGTAGGTATCGAAGGGTTTAACATTGGCGAAACCATTGCTGATTTTGAAAATCCTGAAGCTTTGCCCATTACCAGTATTGATGAACCAACTATGAACATGCAGTTCAGCATCAATAACTCACCTTTCTTTGGCCGTGATGGTAAATTTGTTACTAGTCGCCATTTAAGGGACAGGCTTGAAAAAGAACTGGAAAAGAACCTGGCGCTTCGTGTAACGCCAACCGACAGTGCAGATAGCTTTATGGTATATGGCCGCGGTATTTTGCATTTAAGTGTATTAATTGAAACCATGCGCAGGGAAGGATATGAATTAACCGTTGGACAACCACAGGTACTTACAAAAGAAGTAGATGGCAAAAAGCATGAGCCGTATGAAGTGTTGGTAGTAGATGTACCGGCGGAATACAGTGGTAAAGTGATTGACCTGGTTACACAACGTAAAGGCGAAATGCTGGTGATGGAAAGCAAAGGTGAAATGCAGCACCTGGAATTTGATATTCCTTCAAGAGGCTTGTTGGGACTGCGTTCTCAAATGCTGACGAACACCGCAGGCGAAGCTGTAATGGCTCATCGTTTTAACGAATACAAACCATGGAAAGGCCCGATTCCAGGAAGAAACAATGGCGTGATGCTGGCAAAAAATGCAGGTTTCCCAACGGGGTATTCGATTGATAAATTACAGGACAGGGGTTCTTTCTTTATTGATACAACAGATGAAATTTATGTTGGCCAGGTAATTGGTGAAAGCACTAAACCAGGTGACCT
>JAYUBR010000179.1:0-7811 GCA_043740775.1 Ferruginibacter sp.
CAATAGCAAGGCCAAACATTTGTAACATCAATTTCATTTCTTAACGGCAAGCATTCAAATTTTCTTAACGCTTTTTTTATGAGGAGGTCTAAGACTATGCAGTTAATCTTTGTTATCCTATAAAAATAAACAGTTGCGCTCATCAGCACAACTGTTTGTAAAATATTTTTATACTATTGCCACGGAATAGGATTCAACAACGGGAAAATCTATTGTGGTATTTGCCGTGTTGTTGTAATAGTTGGTAAGAATATTCAGCGCAACGTGCCCAACAATTTCTCCTACCTCACCTTCGGTTAGGCCGGCTTCTTTTACTGTATTTACATCCATATTATTTACCAGCCCTTTTTTTTCTACCAGTGTGGCGGCAAATTTCAGAATGGCGTCGGTTTTTGCATTGGTTGAAGAGGCGTTTCTTGCAGCCTCTAACGATGCCGCATCTATTTTTACAAGGTTAGCGCCGATATAACTATGCGCAGACAGACAATAGTTACAGTGGTTGCTTTCTGCAACAGTCAATGCAATCAGCTCGCCTGTTTTTGCGCTCAGTGTTCCGCCAGCCAGGGCGGCACTTAAATTAAGATAGCCTTCTAAAAATGCGGGCGAGTTACCCATCGTTCTCATCATGTTTGGAACCATGCCCAGTTTCCTTTGAATGACTGTAAATAATTCTTTTGTTTTGCCTGTTGCCTGTTCAGGATTGATAGCTGTTAAACGTGTCATGTTATTTGCTTTAAATGTTCGTCGTTATTGACGATGTAAAATTGCAGCAAAAAGCCTGACCCCAAAATGGATGATCAACGCAATGAGATGGATGATTTTCCCTTGGATGAAAACAGGGCGTCAGGTTTTTAGGATATCAGTTTCTGTTTGGTAATGGCAAACGTAAAATACCCCACAATAAAAACCGTTGCAATAGCCGTAACAATAAAGGTGGCACCAGCCCCAAACTCAAACCAGATAAGCCCTGCGAGGGAACTTGCCAGCATGGTGCAAATACTTTGAAAACCTGCAAAAGTTCCGATGGCTGTAGCGGTATCTTTTTTATCAGCAATATTGCTGATCCATGCTTTTGAAATTCCTTCAGTTGCTGCCGCATACATTCCATACAAAAAAAACAGGGCGGCAAAAACATAAAGATTGTTACTAAAAGCCATTCCAAAATATACCATTGCAAAAATCAGTAATCCTGCAATGAACATTTTCTTTAAACCAATTTTGTCTGCAATAATACCAGCCGGAAAGGCACATAAAGCATACACCAGATTGTAAAAAATATAAATGCCAATCACGGCAGTGTCGTCTAACCCGGATTGTTTTGCTTTTAATAATAGGAACACGTCCGAACTATTGAACAGGGTGAATGCCAGTAACCCTGCCACCACTTTTCTATACATTGCGGGGCTTGTTTTCCAGTAATGAATAAAGGAAAAGAAAGATGCTTTTATAGCGCTGGTTTGGGCAGGCTTGTTTTTATCCCTAAGATAAAATGAAGCAGCAACAGCCAATAATCCCGGTATAAAAGCAATGTAAAAAAGCGCCTTGTAATTTTGCGGATGATAGTATAAATAGATCAGCGCCAGTGCAGGGCCCAATACTGCACCCAATGTATCCATGGAGCGGTGAAAGCCGAATATCTTCCCCTTGTTGTCAGGCGTAGTTTCATCCGAAAGAATGGCATCTCTTGCACCGGTGCGGATGCCTTTTCCAATGCGGTCAATGGTACGGCAAAAGAAAACCCACAGCGGAAAAACAAAAAATGACAACAGTGGTTTTGAAAGGGCGCTTAACGCATAACCAGCTTGTACAAACGGTGTTCGTTTGCCCGTATTGTCAGACAGTTTTCCAAAGTATCCTTTGCTCAATCCTGCGATGGCTTCTGCAAAACCTTCTAGCACACCAATCAGCAAAATGGAGAAACCAATGGTCTTTAAATAAATGGGCATGATGGGATACAGCATTTCACTTGCGGTATCGGTAAACAAACTTACCAACGATAATGTCCAGACTGTTCGGGTGATAATTTTCAAATGATGTGAAGTTATTGATCAATAAAGGGCTATATGGTTCAACTTTGGCAGTGCCTGCAATTTTCAAGTCGAATCAGCTTTTCGCTATTTAACCTTAGTAGAAAATCGGGATATTTTTAACCAAACCTTGTTACCTTATTGTGACAGGTTTAGCTGCAATGAAGGTAATAAGGTTATAGCTATTTGATAATTTTTCTACTAAGGTTAAACAGCCATTATTGGAGACTATAAAAATTGAATCCCACTAAGTTTACCGAAGAACCACAATTGTTAAATAAGTTGTAAATATTTTTTTTCAAGAGTCACATTAGAATGAATGTCGGCCTTTAATGCTTTAAATACTTTTAAAATAGTGTCAATGGTAGCACTGTTTGCGCTGCTTTTAAGTTTAGAAATCTGGGCTTTTTGAACACCAACGAGTTCTCCCAATTGTTCTTGGGTCAGGTTGCGTTCCTGCCTTGCAGTTTTATCATTTTTCCCAAAACGTCCATGCGAAGTTTATATTCATATTGATCTCTGTCTGCTGTGCCTGGCTTGCCAATATATTTATCTTTCATTTCGGCAAGTGAGTATGATTTCATTGCTGTCTTTGCCATAATGTTATTTTTTTAAGTTTGTTCAAAAATAGATAAAATTCGTTCCCCAAAACTAAAGCTGATAGTTATTCATTCTGGCCTGTTTGCAAGTTGGAGTGTATACCCTCCTCATTAATTCAATTCGTTTTTTTGAAGGGCCGTATGAATTGAGCGTACAAGTAAAGTTCTGTGTTGAGCTTGAGGGAAAATCCCTTTGGTTATTCGACTGGCAGCAGCTTTGGTATTTCGTCAATAAGTTATTTTAATGGGTAAAAGCAGCTTTATATAAAGAGTCGACTTCTTTTTGATAATTGGGCTTCCAATTTTTTCCATTGCGGCTTGTCAAATATTGCTCAACAACAACATTATAAGTTTCGATTGCATTAATTTCTTGTTTTGTTACGATGCAGCCAATGTTGCGGTCTTTAAATCCATATTTGGTCATAACCATATTTATTTCGCTGTCTTTCGAGGATGGCATAGGAAGTCCAAATGAGATATATTGTACAGTTCCATTTTTAATGTCGCGTTTCGCAATGAAGTAATTGTAGCTTGAAAAGAGTCCAAAATACCACCACAGAATAATTATTACAGAACCAATAATGGCAAAGATCAAGCTTATGATTAATATTCTCTTTCGCATATTTTTTCTGTGTAAGATTCAACTCTAATATTATTTCCACAAAAGTTGCCACCAACAATTGTATCCACACTAAAATACGCTACTCTTAATTACAAACATTTTTTTAATTCCTTGTGCCGTAAACCTTATTAAAAAATGCGGCTTATATTTTATATCACAAATACAATTATTTCTTTTATTTTAATCCAGCAGAATCAAACACAAACTCCTATCACCTGCTTCCATCCTTCAACTCACTCCAAAATTTCAACAACTCACACCAATTTGTTGTGCATCTTTTTTTAGTCGTTGTATTCTTGCAGTATCAATCAATAAACTGGATAGTGTGGAAGCAAGCGTAAAATATTTGTTAACGGCTCCAAATGTTGATCTCATATTTATGGATATTCAATTAGCTGACGGGCTTAGTTTTGACATTTTTGAAAAAGTAAAAATCAGCACACCGGTTATCTTTACCACTGCCTTTGATCAATATACTTTAAAAGCATTTAAAGTAAGCAGCATTGATTATTTACTAAAACCAATTGATGAAAACGAACTGCAGCAATCGCTAAAAAAGCATCAGCAACTATACACAAAAACCGACGCAAATTTTTCGGACAAGCTGCTAAAAATGATGCAGGACATCAACGCTGTAAAATATAAGGAACGCTTGCTCATTAAACGTGGCCAGCAACTGAGTTATTTAAAAACCACCAATACGGCTTATTGTTTTGCTGATGGTAAACTCTGTTATGCGGTAGATTTTAATGCCACCAGGTATTTGCTCGAAAACAATTTATCGCAACTGGAAGAGCAGTTACAACCCGCCAGTTTTTTTCGCATCAACCGTCATTTGCTGGTAAATATTGAAGCAGTAAAAAAAGTACACACCTGGCTGGGTGGCAGATTAAAGCTCGAAATTTTACCGGCCGCTACTGCCGAAACAATTGTAAGCAGGGAACGGGTAAACGATTTTAAAGAGTGGTTGGGAGGGGACTGATTTTGATTGCAAGAATTGTTTTTAATTAGACGAATTATAAGGCACGAATTACTTCTGATTGCACGAATTATAAGGCACGAATTACACGAATTACTTCTGATTATACGAATTATAAAACACGTAACTCCAGGTTTTTCTCCAGTACCATAAACTCCAGCGGTTGCAGATGGTTGCCTGTTAACCCATCTTCTTTAAACGGTTTCCTTTCACCGGTATCTTTATAGCCATGTCTTTTGTACCAGTCAATCAGTTCTGTACGTTGTGTAATTACCTGCATAAAAATTATGTTGCAGTGAAGTTGCAAAGCATATTCTTCTGCAGCCGTTAGTATATGCTTACCAATACCAAAGCCCTGTAAATGCGGCGATACACTAAACATACCCAGGTAAACTTTACCGGCTTTTTGCTGCAGGTTTACGCAGCCAACAATCTCCTTTTGCTCATTGACATATTTTAGAATGATACTCCCCGGTATGTCCATTACGTGTTGCAGATTATTTTCGTCTGTACGAACATCGCCGCCAATAAGGTGTGCTTCTGTTGTCCAGCCCTGTTGCGAACTTTCGCCGCGGTAAGCGCTGTTTAGCAAAGCAGTAATTGCTGCAATATCAGCAGGTATTGCAATAGTAATTTGTGGGTTTGAAAATGTAAACATAAGGGGCGAAATTAATAGATTTTGTAAACTTTAAAATGTCTGATGTAAATTTATTTGGTGTTTCTAAAAATTAATCTCTGTATGTGATAAAAATCTTTGTTGATCAACAGCAGAGGAGTGCAGGCTTTCCTTTTTAGTGGAAAACGTTTTCCTGAAGAGCCGTATGAATCGGGAGGTTCACGTACGGTTGTTGGAGAGGCTTGGGGTGAAAATCCCCTTCCTTACACGACTGGCAGTAGTGCTTATGATTCAGCCAGGTATTCAGTTATTGTTAAGATTTTGGTCTTGCCAAAAATGCTGTAGGATGAGAAGATCTTTATCACCTGTTAAAAGATGCGTGGCATTTCCGTCTACAGAAAGTGAAAGCAGAAAATTATCTTTTGGGTCTCTGCAAGCGTTTATTTCGCTGGTTACTTCAATAAAAATTGCTCTCGCTCTTATTTTAACCAGTAAACTTTTCACATTATCCAATTCAAAATATCTTTTGAATTTATTTCTTTGTGTTAATTCCACAATTTCGTCTACCAGGTCCTGACTAAAAATAAGTGTGATTTCATTGTCAGCAATAATAGAATCAAATTTTGAAAGGTCTTTTGTAAATAAGAAGCTTATCCAAAGGTTAGTATCAATTATAACCCTATTTTTTTGACTTGGCATATCTTTTTGATCTTACAATTTCTACCTCCCTGGTAATTTCTTCTAGTGAAGGGGGATTGTTTTTTGCCTTTGCTCTAAATTTATTGACTAGTTTGAGAAACCCATCATCCGATGTCTTCCGAATTGAAATTAGTTTTAATTCCGCAAGGTCTTCAAGCAGTTTACCTGCTTTAGGATACAATATGTCAACTTGTAATGTGGTCATGATATAAATGTAAGAATTTTTTGCCAATTTCGAAGTTCCCTGGCATTACTACCAACGTTTTTATTTCCGTAATTAGACTCACCTCACCCTGTTGCAGAAATGCCTTCAAAAACAATAAACAAGTAAAAGGCGCAGACGCTGCAAACCAGGCGCGGAATTGAAGCCTAGCATGAGCGATGGCTTCCTGTGCAGGGCTGTTACGCACACTACAATTAGTTTAGTGTTTATGAGAAATGAATATGTGAGCAAATGATTTGCACCTACGATTCTTGAAATTTTATGCCATCATCAGGAAAATAGAATTTTGCTGCTACAGGCAAAACATAAACAACTAAACTATATTTATGCAAACAAGGTAGCATGCGCAAAGAATCCAACTTTTCAAGTGACAGAGGCTGGCAATTCGGCCGGTACAGGAAGGCCATCGCACTGGGACATCGCTTCATTCGCCTTGGGGGGAGTATCCAAAGTGCGATGATCTTCCTGTGACCGGTTGTTATTAATATGCGGGAGTCAAAAACCATCTTAAATTAAAATATCCAACAAACCTTTTTTGGTGACTTTGAGTTATCTTTATAGTAACTCAAGAAATAAATTGTGATGAGGCTCTAATTCATAAAAAGTAAATTTAAATTAATAGAAAATGAAAACCTATCCGGAAGTAATTTTGCTTTTAATGAAATTATTTTATAGAAAACTTTTCTTTTGCAGTTTGATTTCTTTTGTGTTCTTTTATTCTGCAACAGCACAAAATAAACAAGAATCTAAAACATTACTTCCACCTGTGGAGACTCAATCTCCAATCTCAAAAGGACAAAAGCCTGCCTTTGAGGGTCAAACAAGAATTGGAGGAGTAAAAACTCAATCCAAAATAAAAATAACACCGGTTGCGGGTGGATTAAAATTTCCATGGGGGCTTGATTTTATGCCAGACAGAAGAATGATCGTTTCAGAAAAGCCCGGGAATATCCGCATTGTTTCAAAAGAAGGTGTAGTGGGCGCTAATATACAAGGAGTGCCAGCAGTCAGACTGAAAGGCGATGGAGGAATGTATGACATAAAACTTGATCCGGATTTTGCCAAAACGCGTTTGGTTTTTTGGACTTTTGTTGAACCCGTTACCAGTGGTGGGGTTACTTCTGTAGCACGAGGGAAACTCTCAAGCGATGAAAAAAGTTTTGAAGATGTAAAAATTGTATATCGTGCCAGTCCAGCCTATGAAGGTCCAAATCATAATGGGTCAAGAATGCTTTTTGATAAGAACGGTAATCTCTTTGTGAGTTTTGGAGAAAGATTTGATGATGAGATCAGAAAAAAAGCACAAGATTTAGGCTCCTCATTGGGGAAGATCATTAGAATAAACAAAGAAGGAAAAGCCGTGAAAGGAAATCCGTTTGAAAAAAAACCAAATGCCCTTCCTGAAATTTGGACATTGGGTCATAGAAATCCGCAAGGGTTGGCTTTTAATCCCAAAACCGGCGAATTGTGGACTAGTGACCATGGCCCAAATGCCGGAGATGAAATTAACATCATAAAGGCTGGAGCAAATTATGGTTGGCCCATTATCTCTTATGGTATTGAATATAGTGATAATCCGGTGAATGGTGGACTAACCGTGATGAAAGGAATGGAACAACCGGTTTATTATTGGGATCCTGCCATTGCGCCAAGTGGAATTACATTTTATACGGGAAAATTAATTCCCGAATGGAAAGGCAATCTGTTTATAGCGGCATTACGTGGTTCTCACATAGTTAGATTAGTCATTAAAGATAATAAAGTTGTAGGTGAGGAAAGGTTGTTTACTGACTTACATAAACGCTTTAGATATATTACCCAAGGTCCTGACGGTGCACTTTATACTATAATTGATGACCCAGACGGTAAAATTTTCAAAATTTCCAATTAAAAGATTGGAGATTGTAGAAAATAAGGATTTCGGAATGATTCTCTTCGAAACTTGACGATACTATTAAATTTCTTATTGAAATAATCCAAAGGTTTGAGGAAACAGACACGACTTCATTTGGTGTAAAAACAATTTGGATAAATGAATGGGCAGAA
>JAYUBR010000180.1:0-22881 GCA_043740775.1 Ferruginibacter sp.
AGAAAATATTTATAAGAGAGTAAATGATTGTTTTGAAAGAAGCCTGAATGGCAAAGCAATTGATACTGCCGGTAAAGAAATGCAGGCCATTGTTGCCTACATAAATTTCCTTGGCACTAATGTAGAGAAAGGGAAAAAAGCAGAAGGGTCCGGCTTTAAAGACATGGCTTATTTAGACCGTGCCACCGACCCCGACAAAGGGCAAATAGTTTATAACGCTAAATGCCAAAGCTGTCACCAGGCCAATGGTGAAGGGGTTTTTAATGCAGATAAAACAGAATATACATTTCCTGCATTATGGGGCAAAAACAGTTATAATGATGGTGCAGGGTTATTCCGCATCAGCAATATTGCAAAGTATGTAAAATACAATATGCCGCAGGGAACAACGCATGAAAATCCGCAATTAACGGATGAAGAAGCATGGGATGTAGCTGCATTTGTAAATTCCCAACCAAGGCCGCATATTAATGTGCCTAAAGACTGGCCTGATAAATCAAAAAAAACTGTTGACCATCCCTTTGGACCTTATGCCGATAATTTTACAGAGAAGCAACATAAGTACGGGCCTTATAAACCCATAGCAGAAGAACAAAAGAAAAGAGAGCAGGCAGAAAAAAAAGCGAAAGAAAAAGCAATAGTAAAAAAGTAGAAGCAGGTTGATGAGTGAGTTTGTTCAATATAGAACAAATTGTTGAAGAGTGCGACGCAACCAAAGCTGTGTAGTAGTTCAAATGCCGGCCTCATAAAAAATTATTCTAAACATTCTCCATAACGGCATTAGCGGATGGGGGCAAACAAAGCTTGCAACATGGAAAACAACAGAAGAAACTTTTTAAAACAATTAAGTACAATGGGTGTAGGTGCGGCTTTAGTTACTGCTACTCCTTTGCTTGCTACTGCTGAAGAAGCAAGAGCTACCAATTCAATGGCGGCAGATGATAAACCATTTACCATTTCTATTTTACAAACTACCGATGTGCATTGCCAGGTGCATCCACATGACGAATTGTTTTGGGAAAATGGTAAAGCGGTTTTTCGTAAAACCGGCGGCTATGCTCATCTTGCCACCTATTTAAAAAAAGAAAGAAAAAAAACCCCAGAGACTTTTATTATTGATACAGGTGATATGTTTCAGGGTAGTGAACTATCTGTAAAAACTACCGGTAAAGCAATGGTGCCTGTTTTAAATAGTTTAGGTTATGATTTATACCTGCCCGGAAATTGGGAAGTAATTTATTATAAAAAAGCCATGCAAACTTTGTTAGGTTCACTAAATGCGCCAAAAGTTTGCGCCAATATGTATCATGATTTGGGAGAAGGGAAAAGAGGTGAACTCATTTTTCAACCCTATCATATCTGGACGGTTAAAGGAGTTAAGATTGGCTTCATTGGCTACACCGACCCGTTAGTACCTATTCGTCAATCCCCCAATTATAGCAAAGGAATTATTTATACAAAGCCCGAAGAAAACCTTGCACACTATGTTGATGTGCTTCGCAACCAGGAGCAATGTGCTTATGTACTGTTATTGTCTCACCTGGGATTATCACAACAAATTTATCTGGCTAATCTACCGCAATGTGAAGGTGTGGATTATATTTTAGGTGGCGATACACATGAGAGAGTTAGAAAGCCAATCGTATGCAAATATTCAAAAGTTGTAGAGCCGGGTGCTTTTGGCTCCTTCGTAGGGAAATTAGAATTAACCATAAGTAATGGAAAAGTTACTGAAGATAAATATTCATTGGTTGAAGTTGACAGTAATCAACATAAAGCCGACAAAGAAATTGCAGCATTGATAAAAAACAATGAAAGTGTTTTTGAAAAAGATATTAATACGGTAATTGGTTACAGTACCATTCCGCTCTATCGCTATTTTGTTGTAGAAAACACTATTGATACATTGATACTGGATGCGTTAAAATGGAAAATTAAGGATGTGGATATTGTATTGTCGAATGGCTTTAGGTTTTGTCCACCACGAACTACACCTGACCATACAGGCAATATCCCTATTACCAATGGTTATATGTTTGATATGCTGCCGGTAAATAGTACGGTGAGGACCGGAACTGTTACAGGAAAACAAATATCCGATTGGTTAGAAAAAGAATTGAATAATGTATTTGCAAAAAACGCCGGCGAACGTTTGGGTGGCTGGGTAATAAAATTTAAAGGAATGGAAGTTTCCTTTAAAGCTTATGCAGAAAATGGGCAAAGGGTGCAGCAAATAAAAGTAAACGGGAGTTTAATTGAACCGAATAAAAACTATAACATTTGCGCCTGCGAAAGAGATGGCGACCCTGCTGATATGCTTTGCAGAATGAAAGGTGTGGCCAATGCAACCAATACAGCTTTTACATTGCATAGCGTACTAACAGAATATTTAAAAGAAAACTCCCCAGTGTCACCGGAACCACCGCTGGCAGCAAAAATTTTAGATGCTCCGCAATCATTACTTACACAGGTAACCGGTGTAGATTATACATTCACATAAATAAAATTAAAAAATGAAAAAGATAATATTTTTTTTAACACTACTTGCTTTTAACACATCTGTTTTATTTGCACAAAATAATAAAAATGGAAAAAGTAAAACAGCTACTGTGCTTCAACATAAAGTAGTATTACATCTTACCAGCAATGATACCTTAGCCTGGAAAGGATTAATGAATAATATAAAAAACCTGAAAGCAAGTTGGGGCGATAGCGTACAAATAGAAGTGGTAACAAATGGGATGGGTATACAATTATTAATGAAAGAAAAAACTACTCAACAGCAAAAAATTACAGCGTTTAAAAGCAAAGGCGTAGTTTTTTATGCTTGTGAAAATACAATGAGGGAAAAGAACGTTGCCAAAGATGCAATGATATCTGAAACTGAATTTGTACAAATGGGTATTGGAGAAATAATTAAAAAAGAAGAGAAGGACTGGAGTTATATCAAAGCAGGGTTTTAAAGAAAAGAAATAGTTAAATAAAAATGAAAAGATTTATTAGTAACGGGTTGGTAGTTTTAGTTTTATTGATTTCTGTATCCGCAAAAGCACAGCACCAGGAGCTTACAGAAAAAGCGGTCATGTATAAAGGAAAACAAAACACTACTTTAGATACAACGTCTTTATTACATGCTTTTAAAGCAGGCAGTTTTAATGGCCATTTCAGGTACTTCTTTATGAGTACACAAAATCAACAAGGGCTTACAGATTATTATGCCAATGCAGCAGGTGGTGGCATAAGATATGAAACCGCAAAATTTCATGGCTTTCAAATGGCGGTAAGTGGCTTTTATATTTTCAATATCAGCTCATCCGATTTTACTAAACCTGATTCTGCCACCGGGCAATACAATCGTTATGAAACTGCCTTCTTTGATGTAACAGATCCTACCAATAAAAAAGATTTAGACAGGTTGGAAGAATTTTACATAAAGTATAATTTAAAAAATTCAAATATTGTTTTTGGGCGGCAATTAATCAACACAGCATTTATAAATTTACAGGATGGCCGTATGCGTCCTACAGGTGTGGAAGGTGTTTGGGTAGAAGTAAATGAAATAAAGAAAACAAAAATTGAAGGCGGATGGCTGTATGCCATTTCTCCAAGAGGCACAGTAAAATGGTATGATGTGGGTGAATCAATTGGTATAAATCCGGCTGGTGTAAATGTTGATGGTACAAAAGCTCTTTATGCAAACAATGTTGAATCTAAAGGCATGGCGGTATTAGGCATTACAACAAACATAAAAAATAATATAAAATTGCAGGGCTGGAATATGTTTACCCAAAATGTATTTAATACTGCCCTGCTGCAGGCTGATATAAACTTCCCTATAAAAGATGCTGCTGCTCTTTTTGCTGCGGCACAGTTTATAAGGCAGGATGCAGTGAATGATGGCGGTAATGCAAATCCATCAAAAACATATTTTACCAAAGGGCAAAAATCTATAACATTCGGCGGAAAGTTGGGATGGAAAAATAAACGCTGGGAAACAAGTATTAATTACAACAGAATTACGGCACATGGCAGGTATCTTGTACCTCGTGAATGGGGCCGGGAACCCTTCTTTACTTTTATGCCCCGTGAAAGGAATGACGGCGTCGGCGATGTAAATGCCATGATGGCAAAAGTAAATTACAATATTTCCAAAGCAAGGGTTAAAACATCTTTGGCAGCAGGCTATTATAAACTGCCTGATGTAAAAGATTACCGGTTAAATAAGTATGGCTTGCCTTCCTATACGCAGGTAAATGCAGATGTACGCTACAGTTTTTCAGGAATGATGAAAGGCCTGGAAGCACAGCTTTTAATTGTAGGAAAAATAAGAGAGGGGGAAACGTATAATAATAAAAAGTTCGAGTTCAATAAAGTGAATATGGTGCTATACAATATTGTATTAAACTATCATTTTTAGCAGTTATCGTTTCGGAACAATTAAAATTCTTTTGGTAAACAAGATTTTAAAATGTTAATCCTTTTTAAAATGGAATTTTATTAACACTGTACCATAACAGGAAAGCCTAATTTTATTAAAATGAACGTTGATAAAAAAAATATTACAATTTATAACAAGAATAAATGCTATTCTATATTTTTCATAGGGTTTTCATTCTTTGCTCTAATGTTTTCATGCCCCGTAAAACAATTAGTAAAAAATACTTTTCAGCAGCACTCAGCTGCATTACAAGGCAAGCAGTTTAATAATCATTCTAACACCTGCAGTATTTGTTCACAAGCGGAAGTAATAAAATATCAAGAATCTTTTTCGGATTCGTTTCCTTATTTTATTTATTCAGATACTCATTATTCTAACAATGCGCTTCTGAACCCTTCTTCAAATAAAATACAAATTTTCTTTACACCCGGGTTATACAAATTACCCCTTTATCTTTCTAACCGTAATCTGCGGATTTGATTTTTTTGAAGTCCCCGTTTTTTCACCTCCGCAATATTCTTCCATTTAATCTTTCACTGCAATAAGTGATTTTCATTTGTAGAGGAACTACAATTATTGTATAAATTATTTTGTAATGACTCAAACCAAAAATAAATCAAAGTCATATTTTAAAATAACAGGCAATATTTTATTTTATGGCTTGCTTATCTTTTTTATTTTAAATGCCAATGCTAAATCATGGGTGTTGCAGCAACTGGTTGCTGTAGGTTTATTTAAAGCGGATATAAAAAAAGAAGGTGTGCAAAAATCTACAGGTTCAGTAAATACTGATTTTTCATTTACAGATATTAATGGAAAGGTAACGTCTACAGCAGATCTAAAAAGGAAGGTCGTTTTTATTAATTTCTGGGCTTCCTGGTGCCCACCATGCCAGGCAGAAATGCCTTCTATAAATGAACTTTATAAGAAGTTAAAAAATGATGACAGGTATGTTTTTGTATTTATCAATGAAGATGAAGATAAAACAAAAGCCCGTAAATTCATTGAAGACAATCATTTTACCATTCCTCTGCATAGCAGTACCGGAGCGGTTCCAAATGAAATATATAGCGGAAGTTTACCTACAACAATCGTTATAGATAAAAGTGGAAAAATAGTATTAAACCACGAGACAATGGCCGGCTATAATACTGATGAATTTATACAACAACTACAAAAAATTGCAAAAAATTAAAGTATTTGTAATCAATTTTATAATCACATAAATAATTAAAATGAATAAAGAATTAATCATTTCAGCAGCACTTTCCATAACTTTTTTGGCAGCTTGTTCAGATAATAATAAAGAGAAAGTAATGGTTGCAGCTTTGCCGGTAACGGAAGGGCAACAAACAAGTATAAATAATAACGCTTCGAATGTTTCTTCATCTGTTTCTGTTTTGCCTTCTTTTAACGTACAAGACGTTAAAGGAAAATTAATTAAGCTGCAAAGCTTCAAAGGCAAAAAAGTTTTCGTGAATTTGTGGGCATCCTCGTGTCCGCCATGCAGAGAAGAAATGCCTTCGATTGAAAAGCTCTTTCAATCTGTAGACAGCAGTAAAGCGGTGTTTGTAATGCTTTCTATGGATGATGATTTTGAAAAATCCAAGAAATTTATACAGGCTCAAAAATTAAAACTACCAATTTATTTTCCTGTAGAAAAACTACCTGAGTTATTTAATGTGCAAGGCATTCCTTCCACCTTTATATTTAATGAAAATGGGGAGTTGATACAGCGACTTGATGGAGGTGATAATTATGATTCAGAAAAATACAGGGATATGCTGAAATAATATTTTAGCAACACTTTCTATGGCGGCAAATACACTGTAATATCCTTTTTGAAATGCGGTGCATTAATTGCCGCATTATAAGGGATTGTTCAGAATAAGAGCCTAATAACGACAACTATTGCTTTTGATGCATTACTAACTTTAAAATGTAAGAGAATAACTAAAATCGAGGCAACCATGTTAATTAAAGCGAGTATAAAAATCAACATATTGGGAGTTAAGGAAAAACTTAGGCTTTAGAACTAATAATTAGTATTGACAAATAAGGCCAAATAATGAAGAATGTTGAAATTGAATTATAATTCTTAACAATAATTGGAAAAGCTATTTTGCTTTTGACATAGCCCTTTTCATTCATTATAAAAACATATTTAATAAGCTCTATAATTTTAAAACCAAAAAATGCAGTTATGATTCTTGCATTATCAGGTATCAGTTTATCTTCTACAGGCCAAAGTCGCCAGTTCGATCCGCCGTGGAACGAACCACCAAAAAGTGCTGTAAACTTTACAGTAAAAGGAATTGATAATCTCCCGGATATTTATGGTGACATCAATGATCCTGAATTAGTAATTTTTATGGGTGGCAACCAGTTTATGGTATTAGATGAATTGTTGCCAGCGTTTAAAAAGAAACATCCTCAAATCCAGCGTATCCTTGTGGAAACCCTTCCACCGGGTCTTTTACTTGAACAAATTAAGGGTGGCTCATTAACCATTGGCAATATGCGTATCACTATCAAACCTGATATATACACAACTGGTAAAGGAGAAGTTTTAGGCAATGCGATTTTATTTTCCAGAATGGAATCTTTTTCTGCAACCAGGCTGGCATTAATGGTGCAACAAGACAACCCAAAAAAAATAACCGGATTGTTAGATTTGAAAAAAGAAAACATCCGCATCAGCATGCCAGATAAAAAAACAGAAGGTATTGGAAAAACTGTTGAAGAAGCTTACATAAAAGCAGGAGGCCAGGAGTTGCATGATAAAATAATGGTAGAAAAACTAAAGGATAGCACTACATTTCTTACACAGATACATCATCGCCAGTCACCCTTACGCATATTAAATGATAAATCTGATGTGGCACCGGTTTGGGAAACAGAAATTTTCTACCAAAAAAGTATCGGGCATAAAGTAGGTATGGTAGCTATACCGGAAAAATACAATAAGCTTTCTGTTACAATGGCGGGACTTTTAAAAGATGCTGTACATAAAGAAGCGGCAAATAAATTTATTGATTTTCTAAAAACTGAAGAAGCAAAAGCCATTTTTAAAAAGTACGGTTTTGAAAATGTACCATTAGGTGAATAATCGTTCGGTTGAAATTTGAATAGAAAAATAACAATTTTTAATAAATAAACATATAAAACTCAAAATTATGAATTACAATATCAGTAAAAAAGTAGACTCTAATTTTCAAGATACAATCAGTAAAGTAACCAATGAATTGCAAAACGAAGGATTTGGAATTATTACAGAAATTGACTTACAGAATAAGTTCAAGGAAAAATTAAGGATTGATTTTCGGAATTATAAAATATTAGGGGTATGTAATCCTGCAATGGCATACAAGGCTATTGAAATTGAAGATAAGATAGGCACCATGCTACCCTGCAATATTGTAGTGCAGGAGCATGAGAATGGCGAAGTGGAAGTTTCTGCCATTAATCCGATGAGTTCAATTGGGGCAATTGAAAATAAAGATTTACAAATTATTGCCAACGAAGTAAGTGACAAATTAAAAGACATAATAGAAAGAATGTGATTTTTATTACTGCCAGTAAGGGTTTAGTATTCCTTTGTTGCACCAGATTAAATCTATTTGGGATGTGCAGAAAAAAAATAAAAAAATAACATAACATGAAAAAATTATCTCTCTTCTTACTATCATTTGTTTTAATAGCTTATTGTGCCAATGCCCAAATAATGGACAAAGCGCTTATAAAAAACAAAGCTTTTACAGGCGCATTATCTGCTAAAAAACATTTCCGCGCCATTTATCAACTGGATAACAGCGACCCAAAGATTATAGAGAAAACAATCCGGAATATCAACAATGCATTAACCGACCCAAGGCTTGCAGATAAAATTGAAATAGAATTAATAGCTTTTGGTGGTGGCACAGATGCCTAAATGATTGGGAGTAAGTATGAAAATGATTTAAAAGAATTGATAGGAAAAGGTGTGATTGTAGCACAATGTAACAATACATTAAAAGAAAGAAAAATCAGCAGGGAACAGTTATTCGATTTTATCGCCATTGTACCCAGCGGTAACGGAGAATTGATTATTCGTCAGGCAGAAGGCTGGTCTATTATTAAACCATAATTTATATAAAGAAAATAAATGCATCATGAAAAATAAATTTTTAGTAATTGTAATTTTTACGATAATACCGGCATTATTACTTGCACAAGCAAAAGATACTCTATTTGTTTATGGCCCCGGTGGCCCTGCGGAGCAAAAGATACTCTATTTGTTTATGGCCCCGGTGGCCCTGCGGAGCAATGGAAGAAGTTGCAAAAATATTTTCAGTAAAATATTTGATACCCATAAAAGTAATTGCCGGGCCTTAAGCTAAGTGGATTGATGAGGCAAAGAAAAATGCTGATATTGTATTTGGCTGGGCTGAATATATGCTTACACAATTTAAGTACGGCCGGGAAATCCAAAGAAGATAAATTCTTTAAAAGATCTTACAAAGCCAGGGGTAAAATTATTAGAGATTACAGGGGCCGGGCAGTTAGGAATGTGGGAAGATCTGGCAGGCAAACAAAATTTAATTGAAGGAATTCAAAAAAATATAAAAGGTGCTTTTGCCAATACAGCTCTTGCTATTGATGCCTGGAAACTTGATGACAAATTTGATGCAATGATTATTTTTAGTTCATGGTAAAACAGGCTTAAAGATGTTTCTCAATTAATTAAGATTCCTGTAAGTCAAATGGTTTATAGAGGAACTCCAATTGCTATAACTTCTATTACTGATCAAAAGCAGGATGCTCAGCATTTCATTCAATTCCTTTTAAGTAATGAAGGTCATCGGATTTTTAAAAAATGGGGTTGGGAATAATAAAAATCCAATTATGGAATTATCAATCGGTTTTGTAAACGATATACATGGTTATGTTGAACCGCACAACGAACTTTTTTATAAAGGAGGAAAAGAGGTAATAGAAACCGCAGGGGGCTATGCCCGTATTGCAACTATTTTTAAAAATATTAAAAAAGAAAATCCAAATTCATTATTCTTTGATGGAGGCGATACATTTCATGGAACCTTACCGCTCATTCAATCAAAAGGAGAAGCTTTAATTTCTGTTCTTAATGAGTTAAATTTTAGTGCAATGGTTGGGCATTGGGATTTTGCTTACGGGCCAGAACAATTAAAAAATCTTACAGATAAATTAAGCTACCCCATGTTGGGTATTAATGTTTTTAATGATGATAGTACGCTGTTTTTAAAACCGTACATTGTACAAGAAGTGGAAAATATAAAAATTGCTGTTATAGGCATATGTTCCAATATAATTGATAAAACAATGCCGAAGCAATTTAGCGAAGGCATTAAAATAACTGACGGTATAAACGAGCTGCCCGGGTATATTAACCATGTAAAAAACGAAGGTGCAGATATTATTATTTTACTTTCTCATAATGGCTTTCCTCAGGATGTTGAACTGCTTACAAAACTACCGGGCGTTGATATTTGTTTAAGTGCCCATACCCACAACAGGCTTTATGAAGCCGTTAAAGTCAATGACTGCATAGTTATTCAATGCGGTTGCCACGGCTCATTTGCAGGGCATCTTATTGTAGAAATTGAACAAGGAAAAATTGTTGGTTACAAATACCGGCTGATAACTGTAGGGGAAGAAATAGCCGCAGATGAAAATGTAAAAGCAATGGTTGAAAAAATAATGCAGCCTTACAGGTATCTCCAGAAAGAACAAGTTGGAACTACCGATGTCATTCTGCACAGGTATAATACACTTGAAGCACCGATGGATAATTTGATGTTGTATGCAATACAACATGCTGCTAAAAGCGATATAGCATTTTCGAACGGATGGCGTTTTGGAGTACCCATAAATAAAGGCTTAATTACCCGATGGGATTTGTATAATATTATTCCTATGAACCCTGTTATTTCGACCGTTGAACTGTCCGGACAGGAAATTTTTGATATACTTGAGGAAAATCTTGAACGCACTTTTTCGGCTGACCCTATGAAACAAATGGGCGGTTATATAAAAAGATGTATTGGTTTAAATATAAAAATGCGTATTGAAAACCCAAAAGGCAAACGCATTCAGGAAATTTATTTTAATAACGAGCATTTAAAAAAAGTTAGTGTTTACAAAGTGGCTTTTGTTACAACACAGGGTGTGCCTGAAAAATTTGGGATAAACAGAAAGGATTTAACAATTAAGGCCGTTGACGCAATGGTTAATTACTTAAACGAAACACCTGCTTATATACAAGCATCTAATAATGCATTTTGTGTTGTATAACAAAACTTAAATGATTTAATATTAAACTAATAATAAGAATGGAAAATATAAAACAACAGGGAAATATAGGTGACCATCTTGCAAACGAACGCACATTCCTTGCATGGATACGTACAAGCATCGGCATTATGGCATTTGGTTTTGTGGTAGTAAAGTTTTCCCTGTTTATTAAACAGATTTCATTAATACTTGGTAAGGAAAATATTGTACAAAGCAGAGGCTATTCTGCAATTGTAGGCATAATGCTTGTGGCAGTCGGTACGGTAACTGCCGTACTATCTTACATCAGGTTTAAACAAACGGAAAAGCAACTGAAGGCCGGTTTTTATCATCACTCATCTTTATTGATTACTCTACTCATTTCATTTATTTTTTTGGTGAGTATATTTTTGATTGCTTATCTTATAAAAACAACCTAATAAAATTTATCGTTGGTGTATTTGGGTATTGGAATTGCATATTTTGATTAAAATGGCTGTAAATACTGGGAAATCCTACTCATTATTTCGTCGTATTTTCGTAATTTCCCCTCCGTTAAGATAGATAGACCAATTCGCCATTTTACCTCATTCTCTATAAATATTATGATGAATTTAATTAAAGCACTGCAATATATCAATCAATGCGGCAAAACATTGCAATTAATTACTGTAATTACCGATAGCCAGTATGTTACCGGCCTGCAGGCAAGAGAGCAAAAATTTACAGACCGGCATTTTCTTACAAAAAAAGGGAATACCGTTCGCAATGAAAATTTGGTAAAGCAATTGTTGCTGCTGATAAAAAGCATGCCGGTTGAATTGATTAAGATAAAAGCGCACCAGCAAAAAACAGCCGATATAAATTATAATATTGAAGCTGATATTTTGTGCAGGAATATTTTACGGCAGGCAGTAAATGAATTGTAGTTTTTTTTAATTACCCTTTGCTGCTATTTTGAAACTGTAATTATCTGTAGCCTTTTTCAGGTTCAGAATCCTTTAAAAAAAATTTGCAACAGCAACATTATTTAAAATGAAATTTTTATTTCTGTCTTGTTTTTAAAAAAGTAAATACTTATTTTTATATCTACAATACAAGTTTATGAAAATGCTTCTGGGTTCAGCCATCTGCTAAGAACCTGCTTTTTTTACTATCACTAATTAACAGCTACCTTCTGTAGCTATGTTCTGTTCATTTTCATTTATCACAAAATCTCCTTTTTAATAATGGCACAATCATACATATACACCAATAAAATCTCTTATTATTTTACTTTATTAAAACAGGCTGTTCACGGCCACCAGATGGATTATACCAGTGGCAGCCTTCGCAAGGCAGTATTAATGCTGGCCATACCGATGATGCTTGAAATGTGCATGGAGAGTGTGTTTGCAGTAGTTGACCTGTATTTTGTGGGCCATCTGAAAGATGCCAGCCATGCCATACAAACCGTTGGTTTAACAGAATCAGTGCTTACCATCATTTATTCATTGGCCATTGGCATGAGCATGGCGGCCACCGCGGTAGTAGCCCGCCGTATTGGCGAAAAAAATCCCGAAGCCGCTGCTCATGCTGGCATACAGGCAATACTGATAGCATTGGCAATTACCATACTGATCAGCATTGCCGGTTTTATTTATGCCGCCGACATTCTTCGCTGGATGGGAGCTTCTGCCGACACCGTTTTAAAAGGCATCGGCTTTGTGCGCATCATGATGGGCGCAAGCCTGGTGATCATGCTGTTGTTTTTGATCAATGGTATTTTTCGTGGTGCCGGAAATGCAGCCATGGCTATGAAAAGTTTATGGCTTGCCAATGCCTGCAATATCATTTTATGCCCGATACTCATCAACGGCCTGGGGCCAATACCTGCGCTGGGTTTAGAAGGCGCCGCCTGGGCAACAGTGATTGGCCGCGGCAGCGGCGTTATTTACCAGGTGTATCATTTACTGAAAGGCAACAGCCAGTTGAAAATAAAAGAAGATCATTGGGGACCTGACTGGGCGGTGATTGGCTCGCTTGTTAAAATTGCTGCACCGGGTATTTTGCAATTTATTATCGGAAGTTGTAGCTGGATTTTTTTAGCACAATTAGTAGCTACCACCGGCGGTGAAACAGGCTCGGCAGGTTACCAGACAGCGCTGCGTTTGATGATGTTTTTTTTATTGCCCGCCTGGGGTTTAAGCAACGCCGCAGCAACCCTGGTGGGTCAAAACCTGGGTGCCCAACAATTGCAGCGGGCCGAAGAATCTGTAATGAAAACCATTTATTACAATGTAATTTTTATGGCCGTGGTAACAGTAATTTTTTGGGTATTTGGAAATTACCTGGTTTCATTTTTTACGACCGATGAAGCCATCCGGAAAGTAGCTGCACCGGCTGGCCGCATCATCGCATCCGGCTATATCTTTTATGGCATAGGCATGGTGATGATGAATACATTTAATGGTGCAGGTGACACCTGGACACCAACGATCATCAATTTTTGCGGCTTCTGGCTTATTCAGATTCCGTTGGCTTATACTTTAGCTAAATATCTTGCCTGGGGGCCTGTGGGTGTTTTTATTGCCATACCCGCAGCAGAAACCGCCATCACAATTGCCGGTTATTTTTATTTTAAAAAAGGCAGATGGAAAACGATTAAAGTATAAGGAGCCAAAAACTTTTTTTAGATAATTAAACTTGCAAAGTTACTTTACAACAACCTGTGCATGTTTAACTTTAAAATACCGGATGCAACCAAAACAATAAAACAAGACATATACCAATGGTTCCACCAATCATCCCGGCCAATACATCCAGCAATTCGTATTGGCCTTTGCCGGTAACTAAAGAGAACAACTCAAAAGCATAGCAGCCGGCGAGCAATACCAAAAAACTTATTGCGGTATCCCATAAAAAATGCAAAGGGAAAATATACAAACAGCCCGATTGCAGTATTATACCTAGTGGGATTCCAACAAAAAAATGTTTCCATTTATCAGGCGCTATCTTTTTCAGTACAAATAAAATAGGGGTGAAGTAAAATTATTTCTCAGTCATAAAATTGCTTCTTTTTTTTGAAGAATAAAAACAGGGTTGAATTGTTAGAGATGATTATGTAAAATCCAGATAAAGCATCTTTGGAAAGCATTTCAGTTTTTATTATTTTTTACTTCGCCCTGGTTGGTTTCAATTGTCATATTTTCCTTTGTTTGGATGGTTTGGTTACCTGTTTCCACTTCTACCATTTTGGTAGTTACTGCATATTGATTGGGATGAATGGGCGAGCCATATTTTACCGCATAAGCCTTGGTAAGTTCGGCACCAAAATAAAGTATCAGCGAAGAATAATAAATCCAGAGCAGTAAAATAACCAGTGACCCTGCTGCGCCGTAAGTGCTGCCCACATTGCTTTTGCTTATATAAAATGATATAGCAAATTTACCCAGCATAAATAAGAAAGCCGTAGCCATTGCGCCAGCCAAAACATCTTTCCATTTGATGTTTCCATCAGGCAATACTTTAAAAATAACCCCGAATATTAAACTGGTAACGCTAAAGGTGATAAGGATATTGATGACGTAAAAAACAATAATAGCTACTCCCGGAAAATGCGCTGTTAACCTGTTGCTAAACCCATCAATTATAGAGCTTATACCCAGTGAAACCAATAACAAAAAACCAAGGCTGATAATAACGGAAAAAGATAACACCCTGTTTTGCAGCAGTTTTATCCACCCTCGTTTGGGCTTTGGTTTAAGGCCCCAGATGCTGTTGATTGAATCCTGAATTTCGGCAAAAATAGAAGTCGCACCTACCAGCAATGTTATCACGCCAATGATGGCAGCCATTTTACTTTTTCCCGCAAGAGAAGCGTTTTTTATCATGTCCTGCAACTGTGTCGCGGTATCAGAACCCACAAAACCTGCCAGTTGTCCGTAAATCTTTCCCTCCACCGCTTCCCTGCCTAAAAACAATCCGCATAAAGAAATAATAACAATCAAAAGTGGCGCCATGGAAAAAACGGTGTAATAAGCCAGGGAGCCACTCAGTTTCATTACTTTATTATCGCTGAAACCAGTAAACGCACATTTAAATATCTCTATCAACCCTTTAAATGAAATTTTTTTATGCATACCGGCTTTTTGCAATTCTAAAAACAAATAGGCTGCCAGTCTTTTAACCCTTTACATTTATAGCAACTCAATTTTTTCGTGGGAAAAATATGCTACACTCCATAAGTTGATTTTGCTTCTGCAACCTTTACAAGATTTTCTGCGATAATTTAATTCGTTGCGTTTAATTGTCTTGCCTGTTAGGAGAATAATTTTAATGGTAAGTTAAATAGCTCAAAATTATATTGTCAATTTTGTGGTGTAATGTTTATTTTTAAAAAATATCTCAATAACAAAGTCCTTCATTACAATTGCCTGCCATGATACAAAAAAAATTCTTAGCTTCCGTTCTATTCCTGTTATTTACTATAAGCCTTACTGCACAAGATCCCTGGACCATTACTGCGAGTAAAATTGATCCCTCAAATTATTACGGCATCACTGTTGCCAATGGAATGATTGGAGTAGTGTCATCCCCCGAGCCTTTTAAAGTTAAAGATGTAGTATTGGCCGGGGCGTATGATTTATATGGCAGAGGAAGGGTGAGTAATTTTCTAAAAAGTTTTAACCTCCTCAACATGTACCTGGAGGTAGATGGCAAAAGGATTGGAAGCGCCGATGCCGGCAACATGAAACAATCGCTTGATATGCACCATGCAAATTTCACCACCTCTTTTAATTATGGTGACAAGGCAGATGTTAGTTACACATATTATTCCCTGCGTCAGCTTCCATTTACTGTATTGATGGATGTTACCATTACTGCGAAAAAAGATATCACTATTAACAGCGCCAGTGTAATGGAAGCGCCCGATGCATTGAAAGATGTTCAGAATTATTACAATGAAATTGACAGGCCGCATGTAGTAATCAGTCTGCTTACTTCTACGGCCAAAAGCCCTACAGGGAAATTATTAATGTGCGCCAGCAATACTTTTTTATTTAGTGAAAAACATGGCGAAGAGCCAAGGGTAATTCATGAAATGTGGGACAACAATATGCACCTGATGAAGTTTACCAAAAAAATTAAGGCTGGTGAAAGTTACCGGTTTTCTATTGCAGGTTCATCCATCACATCGGCTCATCACGATGACGCTTTGAACGAAGCGGAACGCATGACGATTACTGCAAAGTTAGAAGGACGGGAAAGGCTGATACAATTTCACAATAAAGCCTGGGATGAAATCTGGAAGAGCGATATCATCATTGACGGCGATGCGCAGGCACAGCAAGATGTGCATAGCATGATGTATCACCTGTATTCTTTTGTCAGAGAAGGCACTTCATTAAGCCCTTCGCCGATGGGTTTAAGCGGGCTGGGTTACAATGGCCATGTATTTTGGGATACAGAACTCTGGATGTATCCCGCTATTTTAGCATTGCACCCCGAGATGGCCAAAAGCCTGGTGGAATACAGGTTTCAGCGCCTCAATGCTGCAAAGCAAAATGCATTTAACCATGGTTTTAAAGGGGCCATGTTTCCCTGGGAAAGTGCCGGAACGGGCGTAGAGGAAACACCGGTATGGGCATTGAGCGGACCTTTTGAACACCACATCACCGCCTGCGTGGGCATTGCCGCATGGAACTATTATTGCGTAACGCAGGATAAAGACTGGCTGAGAGAAAAAGGCTACCCCATTTTAAAAGAGACGGCATTGTTTTGGGCGAGCAGGGTAGAAAGAAACGGACCCGGCAAGTATGAAATTAAAAACGTGGTGGCATCTGATGAGTGGGCCGAAAATATTGACAATGATGCCTTCACTAATGCAGCCGCCAAGGCTGTATTACAACATGCCACTGAGGCCGCCATTTTATTGGGTTTAAAACCAGATGCAGACTGGATGAATGTTGCCAACAATATCCCTGTTTTAAAAATGGACAATGGAGTTACAAGAGAGCATGGTTCGTATAACGGTGAGGGCATTAAACAGGGCGATGTAAACCTGCTGGCATACCCCCTAAAAGAAATAAGCGATGTAAAGCAAATCAGAAAAGACCTGGAGTATTACGAATCAAGAGTGCCCAACGAAGGCACGCCGGCTATGACACAGGCCATCTTTACATTGCTGTACGCACGCCTGGGAGACGGAGCAAAGGCCTACCACTTTTTCCAGGATGCGTACCTGCCCAATTTAAACCCGCCTTTAAGGGTAATTGCAGAAACCAAGGGCGGTACCAACCCTTATTTTGCTACCGGTGCCGGTGGTATTTTGCAAAGTGTAATGATGGGTTTTGGCGGATTGGAAATAACGGCCAAAGGAATTGTGCAAATTAAAACAGCATTACCGCCAAACTGGAAAAGCCTTACGCTAACCGGCATTGGGGTGGATAAAAAAACTTTTATTAACAAGTGAGGCAAATTGTATGCAAGATTTTATGCTTCCATTTTTTTAACTAAAAAACTTGAAGGCCGGGTTAAAGCCCCATATAAAACTCCTTTCTTCTATTGGTTAATAAAAAATAATTGGCTCCAAATGCGCCACCAATAAGATTATTGCTTATTTTCACTTTTCGAACAATGCGTAAAACTGCTGCCATACTACTTTTAATGTTATTTGTATTCAATGCAATTGGGTACAAACTATGGTTCAGCATTGCTATGCAGCAGGCCGATAACAGGCTGGAAGCCTCCCTTGATAAAAATAATTTTAACGAACAAGACCTGTTTACTTTAAAAATTCCCATCAACTTACCATACCAGAATACCTGGGCCAGTTTTGAAAGAATCAATGGCGAAATAACTGTGGATGGCGAAACCTACATGTATGTACAGCGCAAGGTGGTAAACGATACCATGTTTTTGCAGTGCATACGCCACACAGAAAAAATTAACCTGCAGCAAAAATCCAATGATTATTTCGGTAAGGTAAATGATGTTGCGGACAATAATGGCGCAAAAAAAGTGCCCGGCAAAACGGCTAACTTTCTAAAATCCGGTGTGTCTGATTTTACCAATGATATTACCCCATGGAAATGTGCATCCTTTGTGCAAGATCCCAAGGTGTATGCTACCAAACCCGTTATCAATAACAGTTCTACCCATATACAACAACTGATTAAACCTCCACAATCAGTATAATTTTTTCTTATTGTTTATAGTTACAGCATTCATTTAATGATTGCGGACGCTTTTCTTTATTATCAATTAATTTCAAAAATGAAAAGACTTTTTGCATGTCTTTGCATTGTAGCATCATTGTATTCCTGTAAGCCAAACCTGGAGTATAAAGCGTACTTGCACGACCCTCAGCTATTTTCCAACACGGTTCATGAATTGAACGATGTTGTAATGGGAAATAATTTCCCTCCAATGATTGCTGCACGCAATTATACTTATGGAGCCATTGCCGCATATGAAATTATCGTTGCAGGCTACCCCAATAAATACCAGTCGCTTACTGGTCAGTTGCATGGCCTTACCGAAGTTGCCAACCCTGCGGCTAACACGCCTATCGATTTTGAGCTGGCGGCACTATTGGCTTATATCAAAGTAGGGGAAGCGGTTACTTTTCCGGAAGGCAGTATGCAAGAATATAAAGACAGTATTTTAACGCTGGCACGTAATAAAGGATTACCGGAAAATATTGAAGAGGCATCACAAACTTTTGCCGATAGCATGAGCGCAAGCATTATCCGCTGGAGTAAAAAAGACAATTATGCTGAAACAAGAAGTGCTGAGAAATATACTGTGAAGGATGAGCCAAGCCGTTGGGTGCCCACACCACCCATGTATGCACAGGCCGCTGAGCCGCATTGGATGGAAATAAGGACCATGGCTATTGACAGCGCCACGCAGTTTTCGGCCCCACCGCCTATCCCTTTTAATATTACTGATAAAAAAAGTAAATATTACGAGCAGGTGATGGCCGTAAAAAATGCAACGGACAGTTTAACAGATGAACAAAAACACATTGCAGAATTCTGGGATGACAATCCTTTTAAACTCAATGTATCGGGGCATGTAATGTTTGCAACTAAAAAGTTTTCACCCTCCGGTCATTGGATGAGTGTAATTGGTATTGCAGCCAAAACAGCTAAATCTGATTATGCAGCTACCGTGTACGCATATGCCAAAACTTCCATTGCCTTATTTGATGCATTTATTCAGTGCTGGCAGGTAAAGTATACCTACAATACAGTGCGGCCCGAAACTGTAATTAATAAATATATTGATCCTAACTGGAGGCCATACCTGCAAACACCTGCATTTCCAGAATATACCTGTGGCCACTCCACCATTTCTGCTGCGGCGGCAGAAGCTTTAACAGATGTATATGGTGATCATTTTGCTTATAAAGACAGTACCGAGCTGGAATTTGGAATCCAGAACCGAAGTTTTGCATCCTTCAGAGATGCTGCAATGGAAAATAATTTTGCCCGCTTTTATGGAGGCATTCATTTTCATCCATCATGCCTTTTAGGCTCTGCCACGGGCAAAGAGGTTGGATTGTATATTGCAAAAAAACTGAAAATGAAAAAATAACAATCAGAAATTAACTACTAAATATTTTATTATGAAACAGATATTATCAATCGCATTCATCACGTTATTTATTACCGCAATTCATTTTCAATCTTCAGCGCAGGGATGCGTAGCAGTTCGCAGTACTGGCAACATGAGTATGCTGCATCCAACAACAAATGGAGATGAAAATGGCACCTGGCAGCTAAGTACAGCTTCCCGCTATTTCAGGTCGTTTCGTCATTTTTCCGGAGCGGTTGAAAACAAACAAAGGCTTGTGGATGGCTCTAATGTAATCAATCACCAGGCTAGCCTCGACATAGCGCTAACCCGAATTGTTAATGATCGTTGGTCTTATATGGTTGATATGCCGATTCTTTCTAACGCCCGTTCTTCTTTATACGAACATGGCCTCGTTAATGGTGTATATATCAAAAAGGAAAGGCATACTACCAATTCTTTCGGAATAGGTGATATGCGTTTTGCAGCATACAGGTGGTTGCTTGATCCTAAAAAAAGTGCCAAAGGAAATATCCAGGTAGGATTAGGCATCAAGCTGCCAACAGGCGATGATAATTTTAAAGACTATTGGTACAATGTAGGCCCCGGTGGAACAAAAGAATTACGCACTGTTGATCAATCGATTCAACTAGGCGATGGTGGCACAGGATTTACCACAGAAGTAAATACCTACTTTAATTTAAAACGCAATTTTGGTGTATACGGCAATTTTTATTATCTCAGCAATCCGAGGGAACAAAATGGTGTAAAAACTTACCGCGAAACATTGGTAGCCTCTTTGGCAAATGAAGCAATTTGCAGTGTGCCGGATCAATACATGTTTAGAGCTGGTTTTAATTACTCCTTTACCCAGGTAAGCGGCTTGTCCGTTGCTGCGGGTGCAAAATTAGAAGGCATACCGGTACACGATATTATTGGTGGAAGTGGAGATTTTCGCAGGCCAGGTTACATATGGTCTATAGAGCCAATTGCCTCCTACCAGGTAAAGAAAGTTAGTTTCTTCTTATCAGTACCTTTTGCAGTTGTACGTAACAGAACACAAAGTGTAACTGATATGGAGAACAGCATAAAATTCAACAAACATGTACAAGGCGATGCCGCTTTTGCAAATTATGTAGTGAATGCTGGTTTTAGCTTAAAGTTCAAATAAAATTAAAAAATAGCAATAAAAATAAGTATGAAATACTATTTAACAATTCCGCTTCTAACTACTTTGCTGATAATAACGGCACCATTATTAAGCAATGCCCAAACAGATATGGATGCCATTATGATGGAGAAAAAACAATTGTGCATTGGCCCCATGTACAGCCACAGCAGTTGGAAAAATTATTGGGAGGGCACTTTGAAAAGAGACAATCAAAACCTGGGAAGCGTTAGCACAGCGGCTTTTGCCGTAATGGGAGCTTATGGTATTACCGGAAAACTAAACGTACTCTTTAATGCCCCCTATATCAAAACAAAAGCATCTGCGGGTACACTACACGGTATGAAAGGTATACAGGATTTTAGTATGTATATAAAATGGATGCCGCTGGAAAAGGAGTTGGGCCCAGGTACATTTTCTTTATACACCATCGGCGGCGCATCCATTCCGCTTACCAATTATGTAGCAGATTTTCTTCCTATGTCAATTGGGTTACACAGTAAAACGGCATCAGCAAGGTTGCTGCTGGATTACCAGGTAAAAAATATTTTTGTTACCGGTTCTGCCACTTATGTAGCAAGAGATAATATGAAGATTGACCGCACTTCTTATTACGATACACAGTTACATAATACCAATGAAGTATCTATGCCCAATGCTTCCAACTTTAATTTTCGTGCAGGTTACAGAAGCAGTAAACTGATAGCTGAAGCAGTGGTGAATAAATGGACAACCCTAAGAGGATTTGACATTACAAGAAACAATATGCCTTTTCCCAGCAATAAAATGAATGCAACAACTATTGGCGCCAATTTTAAATATGTAGTAACGGCCAACCACAACTTATCGTTGGTAGGCGGTGGCAATACAACGTTTGCAGGTAGAAATGTTGGACAGGCTACAACTTTTTACGGGTCTGTTTTTTATGTGCTTGATTTTACACACAAAACGAAATCAGTTAATCAGCCATTTAAAACGAATTAAAATGAACAAGAAATTATTTTTATATAAAATTTTTATGCTTACGGCTGTTGCTGCAATAATAGTGGCATGCAATAAAGATATTGCGGGCCGTACAGATAATCTGGCGGCACTGGCTCCTTCAAATATTGATACTGGGGCAGGAGCGTGGAAACCGGTGCTTTTAACTGCGCCAACAGATATTTTTGTAGCTACACCGGTTGCAACAAATACACCAGAGTACACTGCGCAGATAAATGAAATTAAAAGTTACCAGGCCAATATTACAACAGCCGAAAGAAACCTGGTAGCCTATTGGGGTGCGGGTGCAGTTTTGCGCTGGAACGAAATTTTGAGGGAGCTGGTTGCCAAACACAACCTGCCTCCTTACCAAAATGCTGATGGCACCTATCCAATACCAAGCGCTGCCAACCCATTGGCCTACCCTCAGTTCCCGTTCAGCAATCCTCCATATGCAGCAAGGGCTTATGCTTATGTAAGTGCGGCGCAGTACGATGCGTTGGTAACTGCCTGGTACTATAAAAAACAATTTAACCGTGCAGCACCCTATAAAAAAGATTCTTCCTTAAAAGTGCTGGTGCCGAAATCCGATCTTCCTTCTTATCCATCCGAAGATGCAGTGGTAGAAGGCACGGCTGTTGAAATGTTGAAATTACTTTTTCCGGGAGACCAGGATTATATTCAGCAAAGAGCTGAGGAACATAGAAGGGCAAGAATTATTTCGGGAGCAAATGTTCGCAGTGATATTGAAGCGGGCGAAGCATTGGGCAAAGCAGTAGCGCAAAAATTTGCAGCCCGTGCAAGAGCCGACAGGGCTGGTGTAGCAGTAGGCAACCCTGCTATGTGGGCAAAGCTGGTATCTGATTGCACTGCAAGAGGCGATACACCCTGGCAGAGTTTGGAATCGCCGCAACGTCCACCAATGTTGCCTGTATTTGGAAAGGTAAAAGCATTTTTATTTGATTCTTTAACGGCGGTGTCGCTTCGTCCCGGTCCACCTCCAGCGGTAGGAAGCCAGCAAATGAAAGATGAAACAGAAGAAATTTACCAGATGATAAAAAAGCCTACACAGGAAAGAACCGCCATTGTTCATTTTTGGGCAGATGGGGTAGCAACTTACACGCCACCGGGCCATTGGGATGCCATTGCAGCCGAAGATTTTATCACAAAAAATTTTAGTGAAGTACGTTGGGCAAGAAACATGGCCTTGCTAAACATGTCGTTAATGGATGCTTCCATCGTTTGCTGGGATACAAAAAATTATTATTATAATCCCCGGCCAACACAATTAAACCCGGCCATAAAAACGTTGACCGGCATTCCTAATTTCCCGTCTTATATATCCGGCCATTCTACTTTTAGTGGTGCAGCCGCGGCCATACTGGGTCATATCATTCCTGAAAGGGCGGGCGCTTACGATGCGATGGCGCAGGAAGCTTCC
>JAYUBR010000181.1:0-7803 GCA_043740775.1 Ferruginibacter sp.
CATTATTTTCAGTTTGCTAAAAGTACATTTAGCAATACTATCACGCTTGATAGCGACAGGGTATTTCGTTATACCAGTAAGCAACGAACACTTACCATAAGAACCGGTATTTATCCATATACTTCTTACGAAAGAATTAATGTAAATCTTGATTTTGATCAGCTTGATTTTTATGGATGCCGGTTTAATGTACTTCAGTTTTATGTGTATGATCCAAGTACATTACAGCCATGGAAAAATACCAAAATAACCAACCCGGTTACCGGAGAAGTTACCGGACGCTTTGGAAGCTGGGCACCCTGTTTGCGGGATGCCAGTTCGGATGGTACAAGAAACTTTTTCGAATTTCCTTACGATTCACTCAAATACAGAAAACGTGCGATGGATTTTATAGACAGTATTCCGGATGGAATGTATGTATCCATTACCAATTTAGGCCGGTCAACCAACAAAACGTTTGACAGTGCCTGGAAGGCAGACCAGGCTATATTAGGAACGGGTAATTCTATTTATCATAAATTAAAATCAATTGGGTTTAGCCAGATTGATAGCTTTACTAGAAACCTTCCTTTTATATTTTTTTACAAAAAAAATAGCCTGTCATTTACACCGCAGCAAAAAATGGGGGCATTAGTAACTGATCAGCTTGAGTCGGCGTATAATCTTCCTACAAAATATATTTCCGGCACAATTGAATCTCCGGTATTTGGGCCCGCTCAAAATTGGTCTTCATTACATTGGCGTGGCAAAAGTATTGACAAGACAATGGCAGATGCGGTAAACATAGATGTTTACGGGGTAACATCTGCAGGGGCAGAAAAATTTATGGCAACAGTAAAACCTGCAACAGATACATCACTTGGTTTTATTAATGCAGCTACTTATCCCTACCTCAAATTAAAAATGACAAACAGTGATCCGCTTTATGCTACACCTAACCAGTTATCATACTGGAGAATAAATGCAAGCTATGTTCCTGAAGGATCTGTGGCACCCAATCTTTTATACACTATGAAAGATTCGGTTGAACAAGGTGATAAAATTAATTTTTCACTGGCATTTAAAAATATCAGTCCGGTGGCTTTTGATAGCCTGAAAGTAAAGTTTATAATTACAGACCGCAATAATGTACCTCATCCAATTGCCATTGCTAAAAAGAAGGCATTGGTGTCGGGGGATACGTTAGTGGTGAGTTATACTATTGATAGCAAAGAGTATCCGGGAAACAATACTTTGTATGTAATGGTTAATCCTGATAATGATCAGCCTGAGCAATATTTATACAACAATTTTATTTTTAAAGAATTTTATGTAAAAGAAGATAAGTTTAATCCTTTGCTGGACGTAACTTTTGATGGGGTGCATATTTTGAACCGGGATATCATTGCAGCCAAGCCGCATATACTGGTGAAGCTAAAAGACGAAAGTCATTTTCTGGCATTAAATGATACGGCATTGTTAAAACTACAGGTGCGTTATCCTGACGGGTCATTACGCAATTTTTTCTTTGGCGATTCTGTGCGGTTTACCCCTGCTAATTTGGCGAGTGGAGAAAATGCAGCTTCCATTGATTTTATGCCCTATTTTGCTGAGGATGGTGATTACCAGTTATTGGTGTCAGGTAAAGATGTGGCAGGTAATAAAGCCGGCAAAATCCAATACCAGGTTACCTTCAGCATTATCAACAAACCTATGATCAGCAATATGCTTAATTATCCCAATCCTTTTACAACTTCTACTGCTTTTGTTTTTACCGTTACCGGAAGTGAAGTACCACAAAACATAAGGATACAGGTTTTAACTATTACCGGTAAAGTAGTAAGAGAAATAACCAAAGATGAACTGGGACCAATACATATAGGCCGCAATATAACCGACTTTAAATGGGATGGTACGGATGCCTACGGACAAAAGCTGGCAAATGGGGTTTACTTGTTCAGAGTAATTACTAATTTAAATGGTAAATCGCTGGATAAATATACATCGCAAGGTGATAAAACAGACAAATATTTTAATAGCGGTTATGGCAAAATGTACCTTATGCGCTAATGAATAAATAAGTGAGTCATCACAAATCTTTTAAAGATTTTATTTGATTCTTATGACTTACTGCAATAAGATTTTACTCACTGCAATAAAAGTTAAAAGTCCCAAAACTGAATTCAACTAAGTTTACTGATTAAGCGCTGATTTTTTAGTAATCATTTTTTTTAACCGCCTTTGTCTTATCAGGGATAGCAATCTTTTTATTTTTATCATCCACTGCTTTTATTGGTGTAGGCATGATGGCTTTCGGGTCAGGTGGCTTAGAGATTGATATAGGTAACTCAGGTTTGCTTTTTGTTTTTGTGCCGGTATCTTTTTTACCATCCTCAAACTGGCTTTCAGCAGGTATTTGGTTGCCCTTATGTTCTGTTGAAGGATCAACAATAAAATCTCCTGCACCACCATTACCTAAATCTTCCGGATTGTTGCTGCTGTCGCCACTGTTAACAATATCTTTAAAATTCTGATCGGCATAAATAGGGTCTTTTGACATTTGTGCCGGTTCTGCAAACTCTTTTATTTTACCATAGCCCAAACTTTTATCGTCGTACACTTTCTTCATAAAATAGCCCCATTTAGGCAGCGCCATTTCATTACCACCACTGGTACCGGAATATATGCTGATAAAAGGATCATCGCAACCAACCCAGGTACCTGCAAGCAGTTCGGGTGTATACCCCATAAACCAACCATCAGTATTACCGTTGGTGGTGCCTGTTTTACCGGCCTTTTGAGCAGGGATATCATAATTGTTTAAAGATTTGCCGGTGCCAATTTCTACTACACCTTCCATTAATTTTACCATGGTAAAAGCATCCTGTTCACTCATTACCTGTTTACTGGATACCTGCATAAAATCTTCCAGTAAATTTCCATTCTTATCTTCTATGCGGCTGATGAATACCGGCTCCGTATTAAAGCCTTTGTTGGGAAACATCGTATAAGCCTGCAGCATTTGCAACAAAGGTATTTCTGCGGCACCCAGCGAAAGAGAAATATAAGGTGGAAGAGGTGCACTAATACCTACACTTTTTGCAAATTCTATCACCCTGTTTACACCCAATAAATTAGTGAGTCTTACAGAAGCCGTATTCTTTGAAAAGGCAAGACAATTGGCCAGCGTACCACCACCTCCATGGAATGTTTTCATTTCTTTTCCATATTGTACTGCCCCGCCTTCAATAACAGTAGAAGGCGTGTAACCGGCATCCTGCACTGCCAGTGCATAAATAAGGGGTTTTATAGTAGAACCAACCTGCCTGCTTGCTGTAACGTGATCGTATTTAAACCATTTAAAATCATTGCCGCCAACCCAGCATTTAACTTCACCGGTTTTAGGATCCATTGCTACAAAAGAGGTTTGCAACAATTGATGGTGATATATAATAGAATCCCTCGGAGTCATTAAAGTATCTAATTCTTTTTTTGCATTCCATGCAAATACTTTCATTTTTACTTTTACCAAAAACGATTTTTTAATATCGCCATCCTTTATCTCCTCTTCTTTAAGATTCTTCCAGCGTTCGCTGGTTTTCATTGCTGATTGTATTACATTCTCATGTTCTTTCCATGTTTTATCGCTGGTGGTTTTTAAATAAGCATTTAACTTTTTTTGGATGATGGGCATTTGCTGAACTACAGACTCTTCTGCATACTGTTGCATTTTAGCATTGATGGTTGTATAAACCCTTAACCCATCCCTGTACAAATTATAATTGTCGCCGGTTTTTGGATTTGTATGCTTTTTGCACCAGTCCTTCATTTTATCTGCCACCGCAAAACGAAAATAGGGGGCTATGCCTACATTATCATCTGCTTTTTTAAAATTGGTGATCAGTGGTTTTGCTTTGTATTTGTTTGCCTGTTCATCGGTAAGATAATGTTGCTTACAATCCACCATCCTTTCTATCACCGTATTCCGTCTGTTGAGCGATGCGCCTGGATGTCTTATAGGGTCATAAATAAAACCTTTTAACATGCCCACCAAAACGGCTGATTCTTCAATATTTAAATCGATCGGGTCTTTTTGAAAATAGGCTCTTGCGGCATTCCGGATTCCATAAAGGTTACCCCAGGATGCCCGGTTGAGGTAAAGCGTAATAATTTCTTCCTTGGTAAAATTGCGTTCCAGTTTTACGGCAATTACCCATTCCTTTATTTTTTGTGTTCCTCTTTTAAATACATTTCCCTTTCCCTGGCCCAGCATATTTTTTGCCAGTTGCTGGGTAATGGGGCTTCCCCCGCCATCGGTACCAAGTTTTATAACAGCCCTGGCAACAGCCCTTGCATCAATACCGGAATGGTCATAAAAATTCTGATCTTCGGTGGCTACCAATGCATGAATAATATTGGGTGAAATTTCGTTGTATTTTACCTCACTGCGGTTTTCCGCATAATATTTACCCATCAGTTTACCATCAGAGGAATACACTTCACTGGCCAAATCCGCTTCAGGATTTTCCAGTTCTTTTAAAGAAGGCATTTTACCCAATAACCCAAAATTGGCTGCGGTAAATATTAAAATCAGCAGCAGCAGGCCACCAAATAAAACACGCCATAAAATTTTTACTGGTTTTGTCATTATAATATTTTCAGGTTTTTAGATTGTAATTCATAGCAAAGTTTGCTCCACCTTTTCTTTTTTCTAAGGCTTGCAAGCTATTAAAATTTACCAGGGTATTGTTTGTTTAAAAGATCTTTATATTCTTTTAAATTTTTGTTGTTTTGCAGTAACTCAAGGTTAGTATCAGAAATTATCAGGAACGAATATTTGGCAGCAGGTAACCAGGATACTTCATCTGGCGCAGCTTTTTTAACCTTGTATAAAAACTGCATCGCTGCTTCCGCATTGGCAAAAGAAGTAAATACCAATAAAGAAATATCTTTATCAACACCAGTTTTTGTAACGGTGATAGCCTGATCTCTGAAATTTTCTGCCACAAACCTGGTAAAAGCATTTTTCGATTCGTTGATATAAGTGCCATCTACTTTATCTAATACCATAATAACATTTTGTGGTGTTGCCATGTTAAAAGTAAATGGTCCGTTTGTTATAACAGGCACTCCTTTTTTAACGGAATCTTTTGCTACAAACGGTTTAGCTGGCAATGCGGCTTTGCTGCTGTCAAAAAGCTTCGGCGATACAATCAGGTTCGAATCATTTCTTATCAGCTTTTCTTTGGGTGTTGCTATTACATCATCTTCTTTTGCCCTCGTAATTTCAAGCGCTGTTAAATAACTTTCTATAGATTTTCTTCTTTTTAAAACATCAATCATCCGTTGTGCTTTGGGTTTCAGCGGCGCTTTTGGATACAGTGTTATTATGTGGTTCAATGTTTCAATGGCAAAGCTATCTTCATGCTGTTTTACATGATATACTGCTTCGATATATAGTAGTTGCGGGCTCCAGTAATTGCTGCCATACAGGCTGTCAGCCATTTTCTTTCCGGCAATTGCTTCGTCAAATTTACCTTCTATAAATAAATTGTAAATGGCTTCATACTGTTTGGTTCCTGCCGCATTTTTTTTACTTATCCCGGTTGCAGGTGGGTTTGTTAATAATTTATTGGAAGGGCTGGCGGCAAATTTGGTATTCAAAATATTTTTGTAATAAGCTGCTTTTTCTGTGTTGCCTAATTTTGTGTAGCAATAATATAGTCCAAGATAAATATCCCCATTGTACAATGAATCGGGAAAACGTTGCAGCGATTGATCATAACCAGTAATGGCCTGCTGATAATCTTCAAGACTGCTCTGGTATAATTTTGCCAGATCAAATAAACTAATTGATAACATGGTATTGCTCTCCGCTAATTTTTCTGGTGTCAATGGAAGGTTGGCCATCAACCCTTCAAAGCTTTGGTCTTCCGGTTGTTTAATTTTTTCTTCCTCCCCATTTTTTTTATCCTTTAAAGTAAGGGCATTATCAGCAAGTTTAACCGGTGCAGCATCCATGTCTGCACCACCCATATCCGGCGGAGCAACCATACCATCATTTTTTGGAACTGTTGCAGCTGCACTTTTTCTTCTCCAGCTATCCGTATTGGTTCTTGTTCCCCATTTTCTTTTAAAGTCACTCAGCCCTTTTGATTTCATGGCAGCATTGTCAAAATACCAGTCTCCTTTACTGCTGGTAGAAAAAAGATCCGCAGGTTGATTTTTATTATTATCAAAACTAATAGGCATTGATCCGTTATCGTTCTCTTCTCCTTTCGATCCATTTAATTTCCGATATTGTTTGACTAATTTTTTTACAAAAGCCGTTCTGTCTGCCAGTGGCATGGCAGCTACTTTTTGTAAACTGTCTTCTCTTTCAATGATGATAATTTTTTCTACAATTTTTGATAAAGCATTTTTTCTTTCCTCTATTTGCGGTAAGCGGTCAGTTAATAAAGTATCACCTGCCTGTATGCTGTCATACATTGCATAGGCCATTTTGTACTGCTTACGGTTGTAGGCTATATCTGCCAATTGTAAAAAAGCTTTGTTTTTATAAGAGATATTGGCTTCGTTATAATGCAAACTTTTGTTGTAATAAAATATCGCTGCGTTGCTGTCTGGCTGCTGCATTGATAAATCACCGGCCGAATAAAATATAATATCCCGGTAAGATTCAAACTTATCTTTTTTGGCCATGTGAACCAGGTTATCAATACTTTTTTTCAGTTCCAGTGAGTCTGTGCCCTTCATCATTTTTGCATTGTTCAACTGCGCATAAATATCCATCAGTGGATCGTTAGTATGTTTAGATGCCTGGTTGTAGAAAAAAGAAGCTTTGTCATACTTATGCGTGGCTTCATACAATTGCGCCAGCAGGTATTCTGATCTTGCCTCGTCTTGTTTTGTGGGGGCATTACTTAGCGCAGCTTCCAGGTGTGTAGCTGCACTGTCGTAAATATTTTGTTTGTAAAACCAGTAAGCATTTACTTCGGCCAGATCGTTTGCCAGGCGTTTAGGTAAATTGTCATCGTGTTGTAGCGTATTGATAAGTGAGGCTGCGTCTCCCAGTTCATTCTGTTCAATCAATGTAAGTATCATCCATATCAGTGCATCATTTCTGCTGGGTGGTAGTGCCGTAAGTTTCTGAAGAATATTTTGTTTTTCTTTATTGGCAATGCTGAGGTTGCCGCTGCTTGATGCAGACCCGGTACCTACAATGCGGTTATCATCTTCATCTTTTTTACGCGGAAAAAGATTGTAGTTAATGAACTGAAAAGTGGCCGCTGCAGAATCAAAATCTTTGCGGAAAAAATAAGCCTGGCCCATCAGTAAATACATATTATCTACCCAGTCATTTCGAAGGTCATGCAGTAAAATCCCCGCAGTGGCTTTGTAAATTACAGAGTCCAGTTCTGTTTTTTGTGAGGCGGTATTATCCAAATTATAAGGATAATACCGGAGCAGTTTGGTATAGTCGTCTTTTTGTGCTGCTTTGGCTCTTTCAATAACAGCATTTATTTTATTATGGGCATTGTAATAATAATTAAAATGGGTATAATTATTTTGAAAAACATGACGCACTTTCGTGAATTTTTTGTCGGCCATTTTTTCGGAACCTAATTTTCGTTCTTCAAATTTTTTCGACCTTTTGGAAGAATCAAGCAAATTAATTGTCCATGCAGGTTGTGCAAAAACAACATTTACATAGGTGAATAAAACAGATGATAACAACAGCCTTAACAAGATCCTTTTCTGCATGAATAATTGTTTAAAATAATGCGGCTAAATATCGGTTATTTTTGCCAATTACTAAGGGAT
>JAYUBR010000182.1:0-2337 GCA_043740775.1 Ferruginibacter sp.
ATTACGGTTTTGTATTTGGGTAAAACAATATCAGGTTTGCCAGGTAATTTTTTATCGTGCAGCTTGTACCGGTAACCGTGGGCAAACAAAAATTTTCGCACCAGCATTTCAGGCTTTGTGTTTTTGCCTTTTATCTGGCTCATGTTGTAGCTTCTGGTTTGCTGGTTGTGTACATCTGCCATGCGGCAAAGTTAGCGGCATTGCGGTTAAATTTTTAAGCACAACAGTTAACAGGCCGAACAACGTCCATGCAGCTTATTAACTTGCTACCACCGGGCTAAAAATAACTGCATTAAAAAAAGAGAGGTGCGGCGCAGGAAGTACCAGCCCTGTTTGCAGAAGTGCAGTGAGTTAAAAATTGTTCCGGAGTTTTTAAAACTCCGGAACAATTGCCCCTCCGGCACACCCATAATAATTCCTTTAAAAAAGGAAAGTGTAGCGCAGGCAATACCATCCCCTATTTGTATAAAGCGGAGTACGGGATTTTTAAAAAATCAGGAAGTGGGTGGCTTTTTCATTTTGCCCCATGTCCAGCTATTTTTTAACGTAGCTGTTATCCATGGTTTGTTGTACAATATTGTACCGCCAATTTTACTATACCATATTACCCCGCGGTTGCGCCAGCTTTTAAGAATGGGGGTCTTAATGTTAAGCCACAGCTTTAGCTGCTTACCATCAATCCAGGCACCTTCAATAAATTCGTCGGTTAGGGCACATTCGTTTTCATTGCTCATAAGTTGTTTTTTTACGGTTTAAAATAGTTGTGGCCCAGCCTTACCGGCATGCAGGGTAATGGGGTGTGTAAGCAATCGGGGATTAAGATATATAAAATTTACAATAAACTATAATTTATATATGATTTTTTATTTTTTGCAGGGCGGGGTTTAAAAAAAAGCCGCTGAGCAGCGGCTTAAAAAGTTGTTGGCGACCTAAATCATTTTACTGGGCAAACTGGGTAGCCACAGGGCTATAGGCAATTTGCTCCCGGCTGCCAATAGCTGCCACCCTTACCCAGTACTGTTTACCGGGCTGCAGGTTAATGTAGGTAAACTTACTGCGGCTGCTGCTGGTGCTTTTCCATTCGGTAGCATCTGTGGGCTGCTCTGTAGCTATCAGGTGCTGGTAGCTTTTGGCTCCATTAACTGCTACTACAGATACTACCATTTCACCGGCAGTAACACCATTGGCAATGGTAACATTGCCAGGGTTATCAATGTACACCACTTCGCCGGGTTTGTTAAGGGTAAACCCGCTGGTAGTTAGCATGGTGGCATTGCCCAGCGCTACGTTCATTACATACATACCCAGCCTGCTCAATGTTACCTCCAGCGTTTGGCGGGCTTCATTCTTTAATGCTACCTGCGTACGATCGAGACCGGCGGCTGCCGTTAATGCCAGGTTATAAGTGTCATTGGCATTTTGCAACTCGGCAAGCGTAGGGACAGGTGTGGTAAAATTGACGTTGCCCGTCATTTGTTCAAAAATGTAGGCTGCTTTTTGCTCCAGGTTAGCGTCTGTATAACTACTAAAACTGGTGTTGATTTTTTGCATTTTCATACAATTGAATTTTTGGTTACACAATATTGTGGTGCTATTAAAACTTAATGATGTGAATTTTTATTGCATATTTAAAAAAACATATACCAATATACCCCTGTTGCAGGTAATAACACCCCCTATTGCCCCTTGTTTACCGCAATTGTACCAGTTATTGCCGGTGTTGCCCCGGCTGTTATTGGCGCTAAATAATTGATGTTCAGCGAGGTAAGCCCTTGCTGCCCTTAGTGCTGTATTCCCGGCTGTTACAGGCAAAATGTTGATGGAAGATGGTGAACTATTGATGGCAGATGATCAACTGTTGATGGCAAACGGTCAACTACCGTTGGAAGATGGTGAACTACTGATGGAAGATGATCAACTATTGATGGGAGATGTTCAACATCCGATGGAAGATGATCAACTTCTATTGGTTGGTATATGGAAACTGGCAATAGTTGGTCATCCTTTACCGGTTGTTGACCATCTATTGACAGCAAATGACCCTCTATTGTTACAAGATGATGAACTATTGATTGAAGATGGTCGTCTTTTGTTGAAAGTTTTATACAACGCCAATTGAAACCGCATTTTTTGGCGCCAAATTAAAACCGGTAACTAACCCCTGCCTCCATATAAAATGTATTGCCTATTGTTTCGGCTGAACTCACCGAATGGCTGTTGTGTGTAACGGTGCCATTGGCCAATGTTCTGCTGGTTGCAATGGTGGTAATATAAGTAGCGGGGCTGGAGGGTATGGACAGCGTAGGTGTTGCAAAAAAAGACCATTTGCCGGCATCA
>JAYUBR010000183.1:0-7779 GCA_043740775.1 Ferruginibacter sp.
GTGATAAAACCTGGCTGGATACCATCATCAACCCGTTAGACAAATTGTTTTACAAAATGGGCGGCATTAAACCAGAAAAAGAAATGACCTGGCAACAGAACCTGGTTGCGTTGCTGTTAATTAACCTGGTGTGGTTTTTATTTTCCATGCTGGTGTTAATGAACATGAGCTGGTTGCCGCTCAACCCGGATGGTAATCCATCCATGACGGCTGACCTTGCCTTTAACACCACCATCAGTTTTGTATCCAATACCAACCAACAACATTACTCCGGCGAAAGCGGCGTATCGTACCTGGGGCAGTTGCTGCTGATGTTTTTTCAGTTTGTAAGTGCCGGTACTGGTATGGCCGCATGTGCAGTGGTTTTTAAAGCGATGAAGGAAAAAAATGCAGATAAGCTGGGTAACTTTTATGCCTATTTTGTAAAATCATGTACCAGGATTTTATTGCCTTTGTCAATTGTAGTTGCAATTATTTTAGTGTTCAATGGCACCCCCATGAACTTTCAGGGTAAAGATCAGTTTATCTCTGTGCAGGGCGATACTGTAAATGTATCAAGAGGCCCGGCAGCAGCCATGGTGGCCATTAAACAAATTGGTACCAATGGCGGTGGATACTTTGGTGTAAACAGTGCACACCCATTTGAAAACCCAAATTACTTTACCAATATGGTAGAGAATGTACTTATCATTTTAATCCCCATCGCAATGATTTTTGCTTTGGGATATATCATAAAAAGAAAACGGTTTGCATGGATGGTTTTTGGGGTTATGACCATCGGTTTTTTACTCCTCGTAATCCCATCCATATACCAGGAAATGAAGGGCAGCAACGCCATTCACAAAATGGGCCTTGTACAAAACCTGGGCAGTATGGAAGGTAAGGAAGTACGGTTTGGACCGGCAGCTTCTGCCTACTGGGGTATTACTACAACCGTTACCAGCAACGGTTCTGTTAATGCAATGCATGATAGCTTTACACCACTTACCGGCATGTTTGCCATGCTGGGCATGATGATCAATTCCTTTTATGGCGGTGTAGGTGTAGGCTTTTTAAATTTTTATATTTTCATGATCATCGCTGTTTTCATCAGCGGCTTAATGGTAGGTCGTACACCTGAATTTTTAGGCAAAAAAATTGAGGCCAAAGAAATGAAAATTGCAGCCATCATCGCTTTGCTACACCCCTTCTTAATATTGGTGGGTACTGCCATAGCATCGCATCTCTACGCACACAATCCCGAAGCATACGCCGCCTGGTTGAACAATCCCGGCAGCCATGGCTTTGGCGAAATGTTATACGAGTTTACATCCTCTTCTGCCAACAATGGCAGCGGGTTTGAGGGGCTGGGAGACAACACACCCTTCTGGAACATCGCCTGTGGTATTGTAATGATACTGGGAAGATTTTTACCAATCATCGGACCCGTTGCTATTGCAGGCATACTGGCAAAAAAGAAATATGTTCCAGAAAGTGCAGGCACTTTAAAAACAGATACGTCCACTTTTGCCATTATGATTTTTGCAGTAATATTTATCATCGCCGCCTTATCATTTTTTCCTGCTTTAGCCCTTGGGCCAATAGCAGAATATTTTAGTATGCGGTAATAAATAATCAATGTTACCGGCGTTAGAAAATTAGTGGAATCAATGCTTTAAAATTAGTGTAATAAAAAATAATTAGTGTAATAAAAATAATACAATGGCAAAGAAACAATCAACTAAACTGTTTGAACCAGCGCTCATCAATACCGCACTCAAACAGTCTTTTATAAAACTTAATCCCCGCCTCCTATTCCGCAACCCGGTAATGTTTACGGTAGAAATATGTACAGCAGTAATGCTGGCAGTCTGCCTCTGGATTGCCACCGGCGAAAAAACACAGGGCGGCATGGTGTATAATTCAATTGTGTTTGGAGTGCTTTTATTAACGTTGCTTTTTGCCAACTTTGCAGAAGCAATAGCAGAAGCAAGAGGCAAGGCACAAGCCGATTCATTGAGAAAAACAAGAGAAGAAACACCGGCCAAATGGATACAACCCGTTGGAGAAATGTATGTAAATGAAATAAAGATTGTGCCTTCTTCCCAATTAAAAAAAGGCGATGTATTTCTTTGCGAAACAGGCGACATGATACCAATGGATGGTGAAATAATCTGGGGTATTGCTACCATTGATGAAAGCGCCATCACGGGTGAAAGTGCACCCGTGATAAGGGAAAGCGGTGGTGATAAAAGCTCAGTAACCGGTGGTACAAAAGTATTATCCGATAAAATAAAAGTTAGGGTAACTACAGAACCCGGTGAATCTTTTTTAGATAAAATGATTGCCCTGGTAGAAGGCGCCAGCCGCCAAAAAACACCCAACGAAATTGCATTGACTATTTTGCTGGCAGGGTTTACTTTGGTTTTCATCATTGTATGCATCACCTTAAAACCATTTGGTGATTATGCCAACACACCCATTACCATTGCAGCATTTATTTCTTTGTTTGTTTGTTTGATACCAACCACTATTGGTGGCCTGTTAAGCGCCATTGGTATTGCAGGTATGGACAGAGCTTTAAGAGCAAACGTAATTACTAAAAGTGGTAAGGCTGTAGAAACTGCCGGTGACCTTGATACGTTGCTGCTTGACAAAACGGGCACCATCACCATCGGTAACAGAAAGGCAACTAACTTTTATCCTGCCAACGGCATTGATGCCGCGGCATTTACGCAAGCTTGTGCATTATCATCTTTTGCAGATAAAACACCCGAAGGAAAATCAATCATTGAACTTGCCAACATCAATGTAAATACATTCAACACCAATGGTGCAAAATTTATAGAATTTACTGCCGAAACAAGAAGCAGCGGTATTGACCTGCCAGGCGGATTAAAAATAAGAAAAGGTGCTTTTGATTCCATAAAAAACAAGGTACTAAAAGCAGGCAATCCGTTTCCTGAAGAGACTGCTGAAAAAGTAAAAGTAATTGCAAACAATGGCGGAACACCCCTGGTAGTAAGCGAAAATAACATAGTGCTGGGTGTTATAGAATTGCAGGACATCATCAAACCCGGCATACAGGAACGTTTTGAGCGCCTCCGGAAAATGGGTGTAAAAACGGTGATGGTTACGGGTGATAACCCATTGACTGCAAAGTTTATTGCAGAAAAAGCAGGGGTAGATGATTTTATTGCAGAAGCAAAACCGGAAGATAAAATGAACTACATTAAACAGGAACAGCAAGGCGGTAAGTTGGTTGCGATGATGGGTGATGGTACCAACGATGCACCGGCACTGGCCCAGGCAGATGTTGGCATTGCAATGAACAGTGGTACTGCTGCAGCAAAGGAAGCGGGCAACATGGTTGACCTTGACAACGACCCCACCAAGCTGATAGAAATTGTAGAGATCGGTAAACAATTATTAATGACAAGAGGAACATTAACCACCTTCTCTATTGCCAATGATGTGGCTAAATATTTTGCTATCGTACCGGCTTTGTTCATCACTTCCATACCGGCATTGCAGGGTTTAAACATTATGCATCTGCACAGTCCTGAAAGTGCTATTTTATCTGCCGTAATTTTTAATGCATTGATTATTCCGATGCTGATACCGCTGGCTTTAAAAGGTGTAGCTTACAAACCAATTGGCGCCAGTGCATTGCTGAGGAGAAACTTGCTGATCTATGGTCTTGGTGGTATGATCGTACCTTTTATCGGTATTAAATTATTGGATCTTTTGGTGAGGATATGGTTCTAAAAAATTATTTTCTCAAATATTTTATTTCAAGATTATGAGCATAATGCTTTCCATCTTTCGGCATATCCCAGGCAGTAGTTTGTTTATTGTGAACAGTAAAAATTTCTTTTCCTTTTTGCACTTCAACTTTTGCTTTTCTTCGAAACCGTTTATTGGCCTGCCTTTTTCCGGGCTTGTCAGATCTAGCAGCAGTGTAACCAATTATTGCAATCTTATTAAATAATTTTTTACATAAATCAAGCTTAAAAAACATTTTTATGAAACAACATATTCTTCCCGCTTTAAAACTAACCTTCGCTTCTATCGTAGTGTTTGTGGGTATTTACACCTTACTTATCTGGGGTATTGCACATGCCGGCCCCAACAAAGGCCAGGGCGAAACCGTAAGCGTAAACAACAAAGTAGTTGGCTATAAATTAGAAGGTCAGAATTTTACTGCTGAAAATTATTTTAACAGCCGCCCTTCTGTAGCAGGATATAATGCAGCAGGCAGTAGTGGCAGTAATAAAGGCCCAAGCAACCCTGATTATTTAAAACAGGTGCAAGACAGGGTGGATAGTTTTTTGGTACACAATCCCGGTGTAAAAAAAGAAGATATTCCTGCTGAACTGGTTACAGCTTCGGGCAGTGGATTAGACCCTGACCTTTCTGCAAAAGGTGCATTGGTGCAGGTTGCAAGAATCGCCAAAGCAAGAAATATATCTCCAGAAAAAATAAACAACCTGGTAGCACAGCAAATACAAAAGCCATTGCTCGGCATGTTTGGTACCGAAAAAATAAATATTTTACAGTTGAATATTGAATTGGATAAATTAAAATAAATATGCCCGAGCAGGAAAAAAACGCTGAACATTTTTTAAACCTTATCCGAAAAAACAGGCGGGGTAAGTTTAAGATTTATGTAGGCATGAGTGCGGGTGTGGGTAAAACCTTTCGCATGTTGCAGGAGGCGCAAACCCTTCTGCGCAATGGGGTGGACGTTAAGATTGGTTACATTGAAACACATAACCGTAAAGAAACACATGCCCTTTTAGAAGGGCTACCGGTAATGCCCAGACGCAAATTATTTTATAAGGGAAAGGAACTGGAAGAGTTTGATGTACAGGCAGTGATAAACCTTCACCCGGAAGTGGTGATTGTTGATGAACTGGCACACAGCAATATTGAAGGCAGCAAAAATGAAAAACGCTGGCAGGATGTGGTGGATATTTTAGATGCCGGTATCAACGTGATCAGTGCTGTAAACATACAGCATATTGAAAGCCTGCATGCAGATGTAAAAGAAATAACAGGTGTAGATGTAGCAGAAAGAATACCTGACAGTATTTTGCAGCAGGCGGACGAGGTGGTAAATATTGACCTGACTGCAGATGAACTCATCACAAGACTAAAACAAGGAAAAATTTATTCGCCGGATAAAATAGAAGTGTCTTTAAAAAACTTCTTTCAGAGTGAACGCATTCTACAATTAAGGGAACTGGCTTTAAAGGAAGTTGCCAGCCAGGTAGAAAGAAAGATTGAAAATGAATTGCCCCGCAATACCCATTTAAAAACAGAACGATTTTTAGCCTGCGTGAGCAGCAACTACGAGATTGCAAAAAAGGTGATACGGAAAACAGCCAGGCTAGCTGCGTACTACAACAGCAAGTGGTATGTTTTGTATGTGCAAACTCCAAAAGAAGCCGGAGATAAAATAGGGCTGGCTGCACAAAGGCACCTGATCAATAATTTTAAACTGGCCACAGAAATGGGCGCAGAGATTATTAAAATAAAAAATAAAAATATTGCCAAAGGCATCCTGGAAGCCAGTGCCAGCCATGATATTACCACCATTTGCATTGGCAAACCACACCTTACTTTATTAAATGTTATTGTAAGCACACCTGTATTTAATCAGTTGTTAAATAAATTATCCGAATCAGATATTGACATTGTAATTTTATCCTGACATGAAACTAAAAACAAAGTTATCGCTTGGCCTTTCTTTTCTTTTTGCAGTAATACTGGCCTTTGGTATTCTTGGATTTTTTTATATCAACAAACTCAGTAATGATGCTTCAAGAGTACTAAAAAATAACCACGAATCACTGGTGTATGCCAACAACATGATGAAGGCATTGGAAGATATCCCTGCAAAAAAAGATGCCTTTAAAATATTTGATGACAACCTTATTAAGCAGGAAGCTAATATTACAGAACCAGGTGAAAAAGAAAGCACGGAAGATTTAAGAAAAAATTTTACAGAGTTACTGTCAAATCCGAAAGATTCTTCCAACTATCCACAGTTGCGCCAGTCATTGCAACTGATCAATGATCTTAACCAGGACGCCATTCTTAAAAAAAATGTAGTGGCACAAAAAACCGCGGAGGATGCCAGCTTTTGGCTTACCCTTATTTTTACCATACTCATCATCGTAAGTATTACATTTATTTACAATTTTCCCGCAGTAATTTCAAACCCTGTTACAAAACTTTCGCAGGGTATCAGGGAAATTGCCAATAAAAATTATAACCAAAGAATTTACCTTGATCAAAAAGATGAATTTGGTGACCTGGCCAATGCATTCAATAGCATGGCTGAAAAATTAGATGAATATGAACACAGTAACCTGGCAAAAATTAAGTTTGAAAAAAGCAGGATAGAAACAATTATCAACCAAATGAAAGATGGTATTATTGGTCTGGATGAAAAAAAGCATATCCTGTTTGCAAATGCAGTTGCTGAAAAAATACTGGGTTTAAAAGAAAGTGATATCATAGGTAAATATGCCGCAGATATTGCTATTCAAAATGACCTGATGCGGACTTTATTAAAAGAAGAACAAAAAAAAGAACTGAAAATTTATGCAGATGAAAAAGAAAGTTTTTTTAGTAAGGATGTGATCAATGTAACTGCAAACGAAGTGGTAATCGGCCAGGTAATTGTATTGCGCAACATCACACCTTATCACGAATTGAATGAGGCCAAAACAAATTTCATTGCTACCGTTTCACATGAGTTAAAAACACCGATTGCAGCTATCAGGATGAGTTTGCAATTGCTGTATAACAAACAAACCGGTGAAGTAAATGAAGAACAGCAACTGTTGCTGGACAGCATAAAGGATGACACCAACCGCTTGTTAAAAATAACCGGCGAATTATTGAATATGACGCAGGTAGACAGCGGTAAAATTCAACTAAGTGTTGTGGCCAGCGATGCCAGTGAAATATTACATTATGCCATCAACGCTAACAAAACTGCAGCAGAACAAAAAAATATCCAGTTAAATATTTCTATCGCCGAACACTTGCCGATGGTATTGGCAGACAGTGAGAAAACTGCTTGGGTATTGACCAATTTACTGTCGAATGCTATTCGTTATTCCTATGATAACGCTGCTGTATTCACCAGCATTTATACCGACGGCAAGAAAATATTTTTTACTGTAAAAGATACCGGCCAGGGTATTGCGCCAGAATTTAAGGCAAAAATATTTGACCGGTATTTTCGGGTTCCGGGTACTCACAAAGAAGGCACAGGGTTGGGACTATCTATTTGTAAAGAATTTATTGAGGCACAAGGCGGGCAGATAATGGTAGAAAGTGAATATGGTACTGGAAGTACTTTTGTAGTGGTTTTGAATGCTGCCCGTTAGCAAATGCCAGTTGTAAAAGTTGTTAAAAAAACAGAAGCGCTTGCTGCTATCGGAAATTCCTCAAGGTATAGTGCCGTGGCTTGTTTCAAATTCAGCAATGCCTCTTCCACTGTGTCGCCCTGGCTGATTGTGCCGATTTCTAAACAAGTTGCTGCATAGAAATTATATTCTTTGTGTATCGAGACAGTAAAAGTATTCTGTGTCATATTTTTTTGTTGATGGTTATTGCTTTTTTGGGTGAAGATTTATCTGCGCCGCATTTATAGTCCTTTATTTTTTAGCTATTATTGTTATGGCAATATAAATACCAATCTATCTTAAACGCCAGTGTTGTATGAACATAGGTATAAAATTTACAATTCCCGATTCAGTTGTAATATATGAATGCAGGTAA
>JAYUBR010000184.1:0-2331 GCA_043740775.1 Ferruginibacter sp.
GTATTAATTATTTCATCAGTATTGTTGGGGTTGGGTACAGCATTGGTATATCCTAATTTTTTAACTGTAGTGGCAGAAAACACACATCCATCACAACGGGCAGAAACATTAAGCATTTTTCGTTTTTGGCGGGATAGTGGTTATGTAATCGGAGCCTTGCTCGCCGGTGTATTAGCGGATGCTTTTGGATTGACGAATGCCTTGTTAATTATAGCAGGTATTACTGCCGCCGCTGGAGTTATAGCTCATTTTAGGATGTGCTGCACGTTAAAAAAATGGTGGCGGGATGCTGATTGCGAAATTACTCCAGCTTTCTAAAATGGAAATATTGTATGGATTAACAAACACAAAATAATATAAACAAAGACCTCATTTTAAGGGAACGCCTTGCCATTGAAAGAACGGATATGGCTATTGTCAGAACCCTGCTTGCATTTATTAGAACGGCCTTATATTTTGCCATTGCCGGAATGACGGTGAACAGCCTGTTGAAAATAAGTTATGGTCTAATGATAGAAATTGCATTTTGGATAATAGCCCCATCAATTCTTATTATTGGCTTGTTAAATTTTTACCGGCAAAAAAAGAAACTTAAAAATAACCAGGTACATCTTGGCAATTTTAAGCTTGATTAGGATGGTGATTCATTAAAAACTACCTCATTTTAGAGATATGTGAGATAATTCGCTTTAAAAGCATCCGCCACACGGCTGAAGCTTTTTTGTATGTAACCTTTGTTACCAAAAAGCCCTTTGGTAAAATTTACTTTTGCTTCAACAAAACATACAATGACAACCCATCAAATATTTGTAGAAAACATAAAATGCGGCCGCTGTATAAACAGCATTAAAACCGCCCTGTTGAAAAACAAAGGCGTAACAGCCGTTGAAATTCATAAAGAAGAAGACAAAGTTTGTGTAACTGGTATTGCCATTGAAAAGGAGAGTATGGTTAGCCAACTGTTATCATTGGGTTATCCTGAAAAAGGTAACAACAGCCTGTTGAGCAAGGCAAAATCATTTGTAAGCTTTGCAGTGGGGAATATGAGTAACAAATAAATATTGAAACATGAAACAGTCTATTTTATCTAATTGGAATTTTTTCAGGTTCCTCCGTTTGGGCATCGGAATCGCTATATTGGTGCAGGCTGTAATGGCCAGGGATGTACTGTTTGGCATTGCAGGTTTATTATTTGCCAGCATGGCAATTTTTAATGTGGGCTGTTGCGGTATGGGTGGATGCAGCACTCCCAATACGCCAGCAAAAAAAACTTCTGAAACCTCAAAAGACATTCCTTATGAAGAAGTGGTTTAATAACAACAAGCTTTATTTCATTGGTGCAATACTGGGTGCTATTGCTGGTTATATGTACTGGAAATTTGTTGGTTGCACAAGCGGCACTTGTATGATTACTTCAAAACCAATAAAACAGCACACTGTATGGAGCAATGCTGGGAGCTTTGCTTTTAGGCATATTTAAAAAAGAGGATAAAACAGTAAAAGAATAAAATTTATTACGATGACATTTGATGAAATCATACACTCTGACAAACCCGTACTGGTTGATTTTTTTGCCGAATGGTGTGGCCCCTGCAAAATGATGGCCCCCATACTTAAAGAGGTTAAGAAAGAAATTGGCGATACTGCTACGGTTATAAAGGTAGATGTTGACAAAAGCCCGGAAGCTGCAAACCATTACCAGGTACAGGGAGTGCCCACACTTATTTTATTTAAAAACGGGAAACCATTGTGGAGGCAAAGCGGTGTGGTACCCAAAGCAGGGTTAATCAATATTATTAAACAACATATAAACAAATAAATACTATGGGACTTTTTTCAAACCTGTTTGGTGGTGGTGCTACTGCCAACTTGCAAAGCATTATTGATGACGGCGCATTTTTAGTAGATGTGCGTACACCCGGCGAATTTGCCGAAGGCCATGTAATTGGTTCGGTAAATATTCCACTTGACAAAGTAACTATGGAACTGGAAAAATTTAAAAATAAAAAAAACATTATCGTATTCTGCCGCAGTGGAAACAGAAGCGGACAGGCTAAAACCATTTTAGAGCAGCAAGGTATTGTAAATGTTACCAACGGGGGAACCTGGGAAGAAGTAAATCAATTTGTGAAATAAACGCAACAGAATGATATGGAAAATTTAAAAATTCTCATTCCCACCGATTTTTCTGTTCAGGCAGAGTTTGCTTACCTGATGGTAAAAAAGCTGGAAGAAAAAACAAATATTGATATTCATTTTCTGCATGTAATGAATGTGCCGGATACAGTTACAATGGATATTTATGGAAACATTCAGACCTGCGGCGAAATT
>JAYUBR010000185.1:0-2325 GCA_043740775.1 Ferruginibacter sp.
AAATATAAAGTGGTAACACAAATGGGCAACCAGGGTTCTTCGGGCGATGGCGTACGCCAGTTGCAGGATTGGTACAATGCAGGAACTATCGGAGATGTAAATACTATCTATTGCTACACCGACCGTCCTATCTGGCCGCAGGGTGTTGGCCGCCCCGGAAATACTTCGCCAATTCCTGCCGGACTTGATTTTGATTTATGGCTGGGCACTGCACCAAAGAAAGAATATTTTGAAGGCATATTGCCATTTAACTGGCGTGGCTGGTGGGACTATGGAACCGGTGCATTGGGCGACATGGCCTGTCATATCATGGCACCGGCTTTTGCAGTAATGGGATTAGGTTATCCAACAAGTGCAGAGTGCAGTGTGGCTACAAAATATATTGAAAACTGGAACAAAGCATACTATCCTGAAAGTGGGCCGATCGCTTCACACATCACGTTAAGATTTAAAGGAAAAAATGGCAAGCCCGATGTAGAATTGCATTGGATGGATGGGGGCATACAACCTTCAAGGCCTGAAGAACTGGGAGCCAATGAAGAAATGGGTGATGGCGGTAATGGTGTTATTTTTCTTGGTACCAAAGGAAAAATGATGGCGGGAACTTATGGTGTGAACCCGCAATTATTGCCTACCACCAGAACAAAGGAAGTGAAAGTACCACAAACAATTGCCCGTGTAAATGGTGGAGAAGATGGTCACTATGCAGCATGGGTAGAGGCAGCTATTGCCGGTTATGGCAGTGAAAAAGCAAAGAACCTGAGTTCGCATTTTGACATTGCTGGTCCGCTAACTGAAAGTGTATTGATGGGCAATCTGGCCATCCGCAGTTATGATATCCGCAAGCCAAAAGGAACAGATGATTTTGATTATCCCGGTCGTTTTATAAAATTACTTTGGGATGGTCCTAATATGAAGATCACCAATTTTGATGAGGCCAACCAGTTTGTAAAGCGTACTTACAGGGAAGGCTGGAGTATTTAATAATAGTGAATATTCAATATAGATTTTCTTTTTAAAACAGGGAGTTATTCAACATAACTTCCTGTTTTATTTTAACAATCATCAACAGATTTTTCAATTTTAAGTGGATCTTCCTTCATCAAAAATCAAATACAAAACCTGAATAAATCTTTCCGTTAAAAAGTTTGTTTTTTGCAACCCTTACTTCATTTATCACTAAATTATTGTCGTTGATGTAAGCGAGTTTAAAATGCTTCCACCTGAAAGATGCGGAAAAACTTTGTTGTTTAAAAGCATAGCCTGCTGCCAGTAAAATATCATTCGCCGGAACATAGTTTACTCCAACGGATGCATCAAACAATCCCTTATCAGTAAACAATGCATCCATGCCAACATTTAGTCTTTCTCTTTTGTAACATACACCAATTCCGTATCCACGCTGGTTTATATACGATTGATTGGACGAATCTTTTATAAATAAATTGGAATATAATTTAGTTCCACCGACATTCATAACAGAAATACCTGCCTGCAGAAAGCTATTTATTTTATAGCTGAAAGATGCATCCAAATCAAAATGTTGTTTTCTAATACTGTCATCCACAAAGAAAACGTAGTTAGTATTATTGTTATCCTGAGTGAGCACAATTAAATTAGGATTATTAAATTGCTGCCAGATAGATTTGAATGTAAGTGCTACACTCATCTTATTATTAATGGCATACACAGGAGCTAAAAACGCAGCAAATTCTTTTAATTTTTCGGAGTGTAAACGAATAACTGTGTCGACAGTATTTGTTGCATCAATTCTTGTAAACTGCACTTTTCTAAATTCACTTTGTTGGGTATAGATAGCTCCCAACCCGAGATATAATTGTTTAGTGAGTTGCTGATAGCCAGATAATTTAATATTATTTTTAAAATTAGCCAGCAAGCTTACATTATTGGGTTTACTGCTATTAGCAATTGCTGCAGCATTCCAGAATACAGCTTCTGAAAGATTGCGGGAAGGTGAAAAATTAAAGCCTGTATTATCTGTATTGATCATTGGAGAGGAATGTAGAAATTCACCGTACTTAATTTTTCCTGGCTGTAATATGGCAGCTTTATAAAGGCCAACCTTTGGCCCAGCTGCAATAGTAACCAGTTTTTCAAATAAATTAATAAACGAAACCGGTGCCAATGCCGGACTGCCTGGTGCCTTCCCATCCACCGTCAATGCAGGCATGTGATGAGCAGAGTCCAGCAGTTTTTCCGACATAATATCCGGCAATTCCGTTTCGTTGCAATTCTCTAATATTTTCCAGTTTTTTATTGTCACATACATTTTAGTGGGGTCAGTATTTCGTTTATCAAGATCTT
>JAYUBR010000186.1:0-7747 GCA_043740775.1 Ferruginibacter sp.
TGGTAATTGTAGTCAAACCGAACGGTAGGAGGCAGGCTCATTAAAATACTTTCTGTGCGGCCATTTGTTTTTAATCCAAAAATGGTGCCCCTGTCATGCACTAAATTAAACTCAGTATATCTTCCTCTTCTTATTTCCTGCCAGTACTTATTTTCAGGAGTATAAGATAAATTTTTTCTTCTTTCTACAATAGGAATATAAGCCTCCATAAAAGCGTATCCACAGGCTTTTGCAAAGCCAAACCAACATTCAATGTTCTTCTCTCCGGATGGCTTTTTATAATCGTAAAAAATGCCGCCAATACCACGGCGTTCATTGTTGCGATGAGTGTTTACAAAATAATCATCACATACTTTTTTAAAGTCGGGGTAAAAAGAAGCATCAAATTGATCGCAGGCATTCTTATAAGTTTGGTGAAAATGTTTTGCATCTTCATCAAATAAATAACAGGGCGTTAAATCTGTACCACCACCAAACCACCGGTCAATTGTTTCGCCGGCTGCATTGTATAGTTCAAACATGCGATAGTTGCAATGCACCGTTGGAACAAAGGGATTGTGTGGATGGATCACCAAACTTAATCCACAGGCAAACCACCTGGCGCCGTTGATTTTTAATTGGGTCTGCATCAAATCCGTTACATCACCAAATACAATGGAAGTGTTGACGCCGCCTTTTTCAAACAAATTTCCGTTGCTTATTACCCTTGTTTTGCCGCCACCGCCTTCGGGCCTTTCCCAGGAATCTTCAATAAATTTCGCTTGGCCATCACATGCTTCCAGTGCATAGCAAATGTCATCCTGTAACTGGTGAATGAATTGTATCCATTTACCTGTAACGCCTTCACTGAAGAAAGTTTTATATGAAGCTGCTGAATTTTCTACACTCATAATATTTTGAGTTGATGTCCATAAAATTTTAATGGCCTCAATTATATAATACTCTATAAATTTTAAAACTAAAGTTCCACATAGAGTTGATGTTGAACGGAGCGTCGCCACTGAAGCTTCATCAGGGTTATTGGATGGTTGTATAATTCTACTATTCACTACCACATCACCGCCTTTGTTCATCGTTAGCATTCGATGCACTAATATCATCCCTACTCTGCGACTGGCTTTGCCGGCTCGTTAAAAGCGTTCGCCCTTTCATGGCTGCTTTTGATACTCCTTCACCGCATCTACAAAAGCCCGTGCATGATCTACCGGAACATTGGGTGTAATGCCATGGCCCAGGTTGGCGATGTATCGTTGTGTGCCAAAAGCATCAATCATTTCTGTTACTGCTTTTTTAATATCAGGAATGGGTGCCAATAACATGGAAGGATCAAAATTTCCCTGTAAGGTGATTTTGTTGCCGGTTAATTCCCTTGCCATCTGTGGCGAAACACACCAGTCGATACCAAGTCCGGCGGCACTGCTTTCACTTAAATCTTTCAATGCATACCAGCTTCCTTTTGGAAATAATATTACAGGCACATCCTCTTTTAATGCATCTGCAATTTGTAGCAGGTAAGGCTGTGCAAAGCGTTTAAAATCGGCGGGGCTTAATGATCCGGCCCAACTATCAAATACCTGCACCGTATCTGCACCTGCCTTAGCCTGCAACTTTAAATACTGAATTGTGATGGTGGTAATTTTTTGCAATAACTGGTGCGCCAGCGCCGTTTGTGTATAAGCAAACTGTTTTGCTTTGTCCCACGTTTTACTCCCTTTGCCTTCTACCATGTAACATAAAATGGTCCAGGGTGCACCGGCAAAACCTATCAGTGGTACGCGGCCATTCAATTCTTTTTTTGTGAGTGCCAATGCATCATACACATACTTCAAACTTTCCTCTGCGCCTTCTGTTATCAGTGCATCAATATCCTGTTGCGACTGAATAATTTTTGGTAACGATGGCCCCTTGCCTTCTTCCATTAATACTTCTACACCCATCGCTTGCGGTATCACTAAAATATCGCTAAAGATGATGGCTGCATCTACACCAACCTGGTCAACCGGCTGTAATGTAATGGCAGTGGCCAGTTCAGGAGTTTGCACCCTTGCAAAGAAATCATATTTTGCTTTTAGTTTCAGGTAATCGGGTAAATAGCGGCCTGCCTGGCGCATCATCCATACCGGTGGCCTTTCTACCACTTCGCCACGCAGGGCTCTTAAAAGAAGATCGTTTTGTAACATTGTGTTTTTTATGAGGCCCTGCTTATTCTAATTGGTTCGGGCTATTTTGAAAAGTTTTGTTTGTTGTAGTTTGTTCTGACCTCACCCCCAACCCCTCTCCAAAGGAGAGGGAGCTTGTTCCTGCTGCTTTGAAAAGCTTTTATTTGCTGCTGCTTTTTCAAATTATTAACTCTTCTTCTTTCTCTTCACGTAAAATACTCCATCATCATCCTTACCAGGTTTTCTTTACCGGGTTGGTTGCTGATGATAATTTTATTGGTTGAATATTTTTTTATTTCATTGGCTGTGGTACTGCCGATGGCAAATATAACAGTAGTGGCAGGCAATTTGTTTTTATTAAAAAAACTGACCACCGCACTGGGACTAAAAAATAATATACCATGATATATTTTATCAATCAGGTGGGTAATGGCGATTGTTTGATACACGGTGATCTCTGTGATGTCAATACCATTGCTGCGCAGAATTTCAGGCAATTCATCCCTGCGCTGATCGCCGCAAAAAAATGTTACTTCATCAATGCTGGTTTCGTCTGCAATTAATTCTGCAAGCTCTGCAGCAGTATTGGCAATGCCTGCGAGCTGGTGTTCGCCAAAATATTTTTTTACCAAATGGTTGGTAGTATTTCCCATGCAATAAATACTCCATTGTACCGGCTGTCCGTCTAAATAATCGGCCACAGCTTCTACTGCGTTCATGCTGGTAAAAACCACGGTGGTTATCATTAAAGCAGCCTGTTCAATTTCCTGTTGTACTTGAATATTTTTAATGGCTTCTGTTTCTATAAAAGATATTTCATCAATCACGATGCTCTGCAACAAAGCTTCTTCCACCAAAACTTCATTCAATGGCCGGGTGCATAATATGTTGATGTTACTTTGCATTGCGAATAGCCTTTACAATTTTTTCTCCGCCGTTCAATAATATTTCGTCTGCCAGTAGTTGACCTGCGTTGTTGGATTGGTGATGATCAATCCATTTTTCAATGGCCACTTTTTCTTTCCCGTCAGGTGATAAAATATTTCCCCTGAAGTAAATTTGATTGTCTTTTATTTGAGCCAATGCACTGATAGGAGTGGAACAACCGCCCAATAAAGCCCTTAAAAAATCTCTCTCTATTTGGGCGCAGTTGGCTGTGGTAGCATCATTCAGCAAGTCGCAGGCCTGCAGGCAATCATCGTCTCCGGCCCTGCAAACAATCATGATGGCACCTTGTGCCGGTGCCGGTAACATCCAGTCCAGGTCAATAGATTTTTCAGGACGGAGGTTGATCCTTTCCAAACCTGCTGCAGCAAAGATGGCGCCCTGCCACTCATTTTCCTGTACTTTACGCAGGCGGGTATTTACATTGCCCCTTAAATTTTCTATGTGATGATGCGGATAACGATTGAGCCATTGCGCCATGCGGCGGATGCTGCTGGTTGCGATGGTGAATGGTGAATGGTCAGTGGTGAGTTGCGAACAGAGAGGGGACCATTTGCCATTGTTATAGCCCAGCTCTGCACCAATAGAAGAGAGCTCTCCTTTATAAACAAAAATATCTTTGTAAGAAGCCCTTTGTAAAACAGCCGATTGAACAATCCCTTTGGCAAGTTGTGTTGGCACATCCTTCATGGAATGAACCGCAATATCAATTTTATTATTGATCAGTGCCAGGTCGAGACTGCGGGTAAAAATACCCTGCACGCCAATTTCATACAAAGGAGTCTGTAAGTCAATATCACCTTCACTTTTTATAAATACCAATTCAGCCTGTTGATTATTTTTTGCAAGCAGTTGTTGTACCAGTGTTGCCTGCCAAACAGCCAACTGACTTTCCCTGGTACCTATTCTGATTATTTTAGTCATGTAAATTTATTTGCGCTTAGGCAATATACTCATTAATGGCTTCAATGTAATGACAGCCACGCTGGTTTTGGCTACGCATTTTTACTGCCATGCCGTTGATTACCTTCTGAATTTTTTCTTCGGAACAAAAACTAGCGACAGGGGTTTGAGGATAGAAAGTATTGATATATAAATTGCAGGATTGCATTTGCTCCAGCTTTATTTTTACGGCTTTTAAAACCGGTACATTTCTGCGCATCTGATGCCAGTTTAAAAACTCATTGATATGTTCGGCAATGATTGCTTTTGCTTTGGGAACTTCCGCTTCTCTTTTCTGCAGGGTTAAGTCTTTTATTTTAGATAACTCATCTACATTTATCAATGTAACATTTGGCAACAGTTGAGCGGCAGTTTCTACATTGTAAGGGATAGATAAATCAATGATCAGTTTATCGGTACCATTGATAACGTGCGATTCGAGAATAACCGGTTCAGCAGAGTTGGTAGCAACGAGGATGATGGCCGCTTCTTCAATATGCTTTGCCAATTCTTCCAGCGGTGCAAACTGTAAACCCAGTTCTGCAGCAAGTTCTGCCGCTTTGCTTTCAGTGCGGTTAATGAGGGTAATATTTTTTGTTCCTAAATAATCTACCAGGTTTTTACAGGTATTCCGGCCTATTTTTCCGGTTCCTAATAACAATATTTTTTTACCGTCCAGGTTGGGTACATGTTCTTTAATATATTGAATGGCTGCAAAAGAAACCGACACCGTTCCACCACTTAGTTCCGTTGTATTTTTAATTATTTTGGACGATTGCAAAACACCGTTCACAATTCTTTCCATATAGGCACCAATAAAGCAATGTTGTTTGGAGAATTTAACTGCATTTTTTATCTGGCCGATAATTTCATAATCACCCAATATCTGCGAATCCAATCCTGCTGCTACATCAAAAAGATGTTCAATTGCTTTTCTGCCATTTTTTATGTAAGTAAGTGAAGTAAAATTTTCAAGTGATCCCTGTGTTTGGCTGCACAATAATTCGCAAAGATCCTGGGCACTTTGTGCGAAGCCATAAATTTCGGTACGGTTGCAGGTTGAAAGAATAAACAATTCTTTAATGCCATATTGAGGTGCCACTGCAAGCAAGGCCGTATATTGATCGGTGTTAATGGCATATTGTCCCCGGATGGTGGCATCTGATTTTTTATAATTGATACCAGCTATAAAAAAAGTGGAGATATCTGTATGTTGCTGTCCGGGCATCCTTGTTGTTGGTTAATTACTAATTGATACACAAAATTAGTTGCGTCAGTTCTTGTAAACTAATTTCTGTGTCATTGCATTGTCATATTGCTGAATGATTATCCTCACCCAACGATATGATTTATCAACGTGATCACTCACATAACTTTTGCAATTGCTGATAGTTTTATTATTGGCAGTTTTTTTAATGTTACATTAAAGTCATCCAGTGTATAAACTATAATGAGGATATTACGAATGTATAACTTTTGTCAGTAAAGTATTTCAGCTATTCACGTTGCGTATTTTTTGAACAAAAAATTACAACATATTTCTTTACTCAAAGGGCAGTTACAGAGTACAATAAAAAAAATTGATATAAACAATATTTTACCATGATGAACTTTTAGCAAAACCAGTGGTTACATTTGCAAATCATTTTAAGCCATGGCAAAAAAAGGAATTATACTGATGAACCTGGGGTCTCCGGATTCAACTGAAGTAAAAGATGTACGTCGGTATTTGAAAGAATTTTTAATGGATGAACGTGTGATAGATATACCTTACCTGGCACGTTTTTTTTTAATTCATGGAATTATTGTTCCGTTCCGTGCACCCAAAAGCGCAGAAGCTTATAAAACTATCTGGACAAAAGATGGATCTCCTTTGGTTGTATTAACAAAGCAACTGCAAAAAGCACTTCAGTTAAAAGTAGATGAACCGGTAGTAATTGCCATGCGTTACGGCAACCCAACGCCCAAAGCTGCTTTTGATGAATTGCAAAAGAATAATCCTGACCTGGAAGAAGTGCTCGCCATTCCCCTGTATCCGCATTATGCCATGTCGAGTTTTGAAACAGCCGTGGTATCAGCCAAAGAAGTGCATTCGCAAAATAAATATTCTTTTAAGCTAAATTTTTTACAGCCTTTTTATAACGAACCCAATTACATTCATGCATTGGCAGAAAATATAAAGCCTTATCTGCAACAGCAACACGATCATATTTTATTCAGCTACCACGGCATACCGGGGCGGCATATCCGCAAGAGCGACACTACAGGAAGCCATTGTTTAAAAATAGAAAATTGTTGCGATGTGGCTTCGCCTGCACACGCCCATTGCTACCGCCACCAGGTTTTTACAACTACCAGGTTGGTAATGGAACAACTGAATATTCCGAAAGATAAATACAGTATTTCCTTTCAATCAAGATTGGGTAAGGGTTGGCTGGAACCCTTTACAGATATACGTTTGGTAGAACTTCCCAAGGAGGGTATTAAAAAATTACTGATACTTTGCCCGGCATTTGTAAGCGACTGCCTGGAAACGCTGGAAGAAATTGACATAAGAGGTAAAGAAGAATTTATGGGTGCAGGAGGCGAGTCTTTTACGATGATTCCCTGTTTAAATACAAATGAGTTGTGGGTTGATGTTTTAAAAAATTGGGTGAAAGAATTTACAAAAGATAATAGTGAGATGATACTTTAATGTACTTTGGCATAATATGAAAGTTGAAAAATATTCGTTAAAAGCCGAAAGCACTCTTACTATTTTTGAATTTATAAACGAAGGGCCAAAGGGAAATATTCGCAAACTTATTCAGTTTCAGGAAACAAATGAACCTGGTTCTTACAATCTTGCTTTTGGTGACAAAGATTTAAGTACAGGTGAGATGGATGATTTAGTTGTTTCAAAAATAGCGATAGCGAAAAAGTATTGGCAACAGTTGCAGGTGCATTATATGCCTTCTTTGATGAACATCCGGATGCCTTTGTTTATGCAACGGGTAGTACAAAAGCAAGGACAAGGCTTTACCGGATGGGCATCACTCGGTTTTATAATGATGTGGTTGAAGATTTTGACCTCTATGGTCAGATAGACGATGATTTTTATACATTTGAAACGGGTAAAGAGTATAGTGGATTTTTAGTTCAAAGAAAATTTGAGTAAATTTCGTAACATGAAAAGAGTTCAAGATTTAAATCAGCGAAAAGTTCCAATCGTTCGCATTGATCCATCACTGGAGAAGTATAAGGGGAAAGTGATATTTCCTGAAAAACTTGCAAAAGCAAATGATATGTTGAAAACAGCAAAATTGCCAAACAAAAAGTAAGATAGATAAAAATTTCTGCCGGTAATTTTCATGCATTAATTGATATTGTAATAAAATTTTTGAACATCCTTTTACCTCATATTCAAATTCTACATCAGCCCTGCCATCTATCATGTATTTCTACATCAAAGCACTTCATATCATCTTTATCGTAACCTGGTTTAGCGGTATGTTTTATATTGTGCGACTGTTCATTTACAATACAGAAGCACAGGGAAAAGAATTGTTGGAAAAGCAGATACTCACCAAGCAATTTAATATTATGATCAACCGCTTATGGTTCATCATCACATGGCCTTCTGCAATACTTACTTTAATTTTTGGAGGCTGGATGGCTTATTTATATGGAAGTATTCCCACCTGGCTCTGGGTGAAACTCGC
>JAYUBR010000187.1:0-2317 GCA_043740775.1 Ferruginibacter sp.
TACAAGATCAAAAGAGTTGTGGTATCAACTTACCAAAGCGTTACTGGTACAGGTGTTAAAGCAGTAGAACAATTAATGAATGAAAGAAAAGGCATCGAAGGTGAGATGGCTTATAAATACCCGATTGACCTGAATGCCATACCACAAATTGATATGTTTTTGGAAAATGGTTATACTAAAGAAGAAATGAAAATGACCCTTGAAACCGTAAAAATAATCGGTGATGCCAACATAAAAGTAACTGCAACAACTGTACGCATTCCGGTAATGGGCGGCCATAGTGAAAGTGTGAACATTGAGTTTGAAAATGATTTTGATCTGGCGGAAGTAAGAGAGATTTTAAACAAGGCCCCAGGCGTTGTAGTGCAGGATGATATTGCCAATTTCATTTACCCTATGCCATTAACAGCGCATGAAAAAGATGAAACATTTGTGGGTAGAATCAGGCGGGATGAAAGCCAGCCCAATACATTAAACTGCTGGATTGTTAGCGACAACCTGCGAAAGGGAGCTGCGACCAATGCAGTGCAGATTGCAGAGTATTTGTTGGAAAAAGGATTAGTGTAAACCATTCGTTTCAATAAAATTAAAACGGCCATCCTTTAAAAGATGGCCGTTCATTATTATTTATATCATGTATTAACTGATAGTCCAGGTCTCATTTCCCCGCAGCAATTTATCCAAATCACCCTTTCCTTTTTTTGCAATGATTTCTTCTATCTGCATCGCCATACCATCTTCATAACAAGGTCGGTCGGTTTCAAAAAATACGCCAAATGGTCTTGGTAAATGTCCGGCCAGTTTTGGGTCGTCAAACATGCGGATCAATATCTGTGCTTTGTAAAAATCCTTGTCATCGTGTATCCACAGGTCATCCAGGCCGGCCTTGCCTTCTCCAACCTCAACAATTACCGGTTTAAATCCATCCAGTTTTATACCCTTGTTTTGTGATGCACCAAACACCAATGGTTTGCCCTGTTCCAGGTACAATCCTTCTTCCTGCTTGTTGCTTTTTTCAGTAAATACTTCAAAAGCACCATCATTAAAAATATTACAGTTCTGGTAAATTTCTAAAAAGGATGAACCCCTGTGCGCTTGTGAACGCAGCAACATTGCCTGCAGGTGTTTTGGATCCCTGTCCATTGTTCTGGCGATAAAGCTTGCGTCTGCGCCCATGGCTAATGCCAGCGGGTTAAACGGATGATCAATACTGCCAAAAGGAGTAGACTTAGTCACTTTATTTTCTTCGGAAGTAGGAGAGTATTGTCCCTTGGTTAAACCGTAAATCTGATTATTAAACAATAAAACATTTACATCAAAATTTCTGCGCAACAAGTGAATGGTATGGTTACCACCAATGCTTAATCCATCACCGTCACCGGTAACTATCCAAACACTCAGTTCGGGCCGGGCAGCTTTTAACCCACTTGCCACTGCAGTTGCCCTGCCATGAATACTATGCATGCCATAGGTATTCATGTAATATGGAAAACGGCTGCTACAGCCAATACCACTGATAATTACAATATTTTCTTTAGGTATACCCAGCGTAGGCATTATTTTTTGAACCTGGGCCAAAATAGAATAATCACCGCAACCGGGGCACCAGCGTACTTCCTGGTCGGTAGCGAAATCTTTTGCAGTCAATGTTTTTACGGGTGCGGGAGTTGCTGTTTCACTCATATGGGCTTTTATTAAGGATGTAAAGTTACAAATAGATGGTAACATTTTGAAATGAAAACTGTAATCGCAAATACATTAACATTTAACCTCCATGGTTTATTGTTCCTTGCTGTCTTTTAAGAAATCTTTTACGCCGGCTACAATCTTTTCAACCATTTGCTGCTGGTAATTCTCGTCTAATACTTTTGTTTCTTCTTCCAGGTTACTCAGAAACAAGGTTTCCACCAATGCATTAGGATATTCTGTTGGACTGTTCAACATAAAATTAAAGGAGCCGGTATTGCCGTATTCTTTCAAACCCAGTTCCAGCATACGTTTATAAATATCAAAACTTAAACCTTTAAACCCGATATAACGGTAATAAGTACTGGTACCTCCGGTGCGAAAAGGATCTTCAGATGAATTGAGGTGAATACTTAACAAGAGATCGGGCAAACTATCGCGGTAAAAAAGAATGCGTTCTTTATTGTCGAAAAATTGTTCACTGGTACGGGTCATGATCACCTTTGCCCCTTCTTTTTCCAATGCCTTTTGCAATTTCAATGATACCGCAAGTGTCACATCTTTTTCGTAGATGCCAGTAGCACCAATGGCTCCCGTATTTTTACCACCGTGCCCGGCATCAACTGCAACT
>JAYUBR010000188.1:0-2313 GCA_043740775.1 Ferruginibacter sp.
AATATCCAAGATTCTGTTTATGCAAACCAATGAGCGTGCCTGTACAGGTAAAAAGAATACCCTGTTTTATTTATACCCATTTAAGCATCAGCTTAATCCTTTCTTAACTTTTTTTATTTTACGTAACATTTCATCTCTTGCTTTTTCAGCAGGCAGGCCCTTGAAATTTTATTCGCTGCTGATGGTGTTTTTTGTAGCAGGGGTTACAAATGCATTTTCAACCACCATTACCACCGCTGGTAGTGGTAACTGGAGTTCAACAACACCCAATGTTCCCTGGCCAGGCGGAACAATCCCGCTGGCTACAGATGATATAATTATTGGCAATGGGTTTACCTTAACTGTAGATGGAAACATAATCTGTAATACAATCAGTTTTACAGCTCCCAATAGTGGAACGGGCTCCGGTACAGTAACAGTAAACTCAGGATTTCAGTTGACCGTCATATCTCACCCGTGCTGTGTTTAGTTTCTCCAATCATTCAACATTTTACATAACTTCATTATCAAAACAACAGGCAACTTGTCGTCCCGGGATGATCAACATTGGTAAACCACCTGCGGCAAGATATCCCGTTGTGTATCATCATAATACTGATTGTTATGTCTATCCGGCTACTAATTTTACTTACTGCAGCTGCTGTGTTTTTACCATCCATTGTTTTTTGTCAAAACAATGAAAGAATATTGTTTGATACAAAAGACAGCACCGATGGCTACTATTTAGCAATCCGCCCGCAATCAAAACAAATTAAAGGGGTATTGATTTTATTGAGCAGTTTTTTACCGCCAGAAGGATTGCTGCCGGAAACCAAACTGCATAATGTTGCCTATGCCAACGACCTGCTTACCATCATCGCCTCCACCAAACAAAAATTATATGCAGACAGTTTTGCAGTTGACAGAATAAATGCTATCATTAAAGATGTTGTTGCAAGATTTTCAACAGACACATCTCCATTTGCTTTAGCCGGTTATGATGAGGCGGGGAATATAGCCTTGCGGTATACAGAGTTTACTTATCAGTATCCGGAAAAATTTCCTTTGCAACCAAAAGCTGTTTTTGCAATTGATGCGGCGGTTGATTTATTTGGTCTCTGGCATTGGTCAGAAAATCAGGTAGCCAAACATTATTGGGAGGGTTCGGTTGGAGACGCTAAATATTATATTGATAACATGACGAAAGAAAACGGTACCATTTACGATCATGCAGACAGGTACAAATTCCTTTCTCCATTTTACAGGGAAGGATACGCTGCAGGCAACGAGCAATATTTAAAAAATGTTGCTGTACGCCTGTATTATGATATTGACATAGAATGGCAATTAAAAAACAGGCGCAATAGTTTTTATGATACAAAAGCGGCAGATGGTTCGGAGCTGATTAAACAGTTATTGCTTTCAGGAAATAATAAAGCAGCATTTGTTGCATCCAAACAACCCGGAGTAAAAAGTAACGGGCAACGCCATCCAAATGCACTTTCCATTGTGGATGAAGTGGATTGTATTCAATGGCTAAAAAGTAGTCTGCATATTTTTGATGCCAACACCTGGATACCACCTTACGATTTACTGATACCTGCCGGCTGGGGCGTAGAGCGGTTTGCATTACCGCCTGAATTTGCTCCCCAAATAAATTTTAAGGGGGTAGAAGATGTACGGTTTTCGCCGGGTTGGGGAGAGATAAAAAGTGAAGAACATTGGTGCTATAGTTTTTTGTGGTGGATTGATGGAACACAAAAAGTGGATGCTGCTATTTTACAAACATATTTAAAGTCATATTATACAGGCCTGGTTGGAAGAAATATCATCAGCCGGAATATTCCTTCCAGCAAAATTGTTTCCACAGTTGCTGCCATAAAAAAAATAAAGACTGGTTCAGGGGATGTGGAAACATATAGCGGAACTATTGCCATACTTGATTATCATAGTCAGCAACCCATTACGTTGAATTGTTTGATTCATGTAAAAGACAGCAAAACCAATAACCACACCGCCATTTATTTTGAAATATCACCCCAACCTTTTACCCATCCTGTTTGGCAAAAATTAAATGCAATGGGAGACAAACTCAATATTAAAAATTAGTTTGACAGATGTTTATAAACCTTCAACACTTCAAAGTATTTACACCATGAAAATTTAATTTATATTTTATTCAGTGTCAATTTTATGAAACTAACATGTATCATCTCATCAATCCTTATCTTATTTTCCTCCTGTTATTCTTATAAAATTTATCCAAAAGAACTACGCAATTATACTTATGCAGGAAAAAAACAAAAAGTATATGTTCTTAATCCGGAATTGAAA
>JAYUBR010000189.1:0-2310 GCA_043740775.1 Ferruginibacter sp.
AAAATCAAGCCTTACATAACCATCGTTGGGCGAAGTAGTTCCCGTAGTAGCAAGTTCATCTCCATAATATATTTCCGGTATACCCCTGCACGTAAACAACCAGCACAGGGAAGATTTATATTTATCCATATCCTCCCCCACCACTGAATAAAACCTTGCCATATCATGGTTATCTAAAAAAATAACATTGCGCATGGGATCTTTATAAACAAAATCCTGGGCCAGTGTGGTGTACAAATTATTAACCCCGTCGCTCCATTCAAAATCTTTTGTCATGGCATCCTGTATACCCCACAAAGTTTGAAAATCGGTAGCCGCCTGCAGGTTACTTTTAAAAGGAATACTATAATTGTTTTGTACAAAATAACTTTGATTGGGAACTCCATGCACCCAGGTTTCACCAAACATGGTTATGCGGGAATATTCATCCAACAACGCTTTGTTGCAGCGATTCATAAAGTCAAGATCGTTGTAAGCATACGTGTCAATGCGCCATCCATCTATTCCAAATTCTTCTACCGTCCACAAAGCATGCTGAATTAAAAAATTTGCCACAAAGGAGTTGTTTTCATTCAGGTCAGGCATTTGTTTGGTAAACCACCCATCAGCCATCTTTTTCTTTTCTATGGGTGATGCATAAGGATCAAACAATACCTGGTCTTTAAAATTAGTATTGGTATAAGATGCCCACTGGTGCAACCAGTCTTTCATTGGTAAATCCTGCACCGTAAAATGGTACTGGCCTACATGATTGTACACTGCATCCTGGATGATTTTCATTCCTCTTTGGTGCGCCGAATCTATCAGTTGATGATAAGCCTTTTCGCCGCCTAACCTCGGGTCAATTTTATAATGATTGGTAAATGCATAGCCATGTTCGGTACGGTTGGGCATATCATTTTCCACAACGGGGTTAAGCCACAGCGTGGTAACCCCTAACTCCTGCAAATATTGTAAATGATTCGTGATGCCCTGTAAATCGCCACCATGGCGGTTAAACACCGTATCCCTGTTCAGCGACTGGTCCCGCATTCCGGCAACACGGTCGTTGGAAGGATCACCATTGCTGAACCGGTCGGGCAAAATCAGGTACATAAAATCATCCGATCTTACACCTTGTGCAAAATGTACTCCCCTACCTTCCCGCTTTGTTTTAATTTCAAAATCAATGGTGAAAGGATTATTTTCCCGGTTCACTTTTATCTTTATAATACCAGGTTTTGTGGTGGGTGCAATTACAATATCTAAAAAAACATAATTGGCATTTTCAACTTTATTGATCTTTTCTATTTTAACTCCGGGATATAAAATACTTAAACCACCTTTGGCATTTGCAATACTATCTCCATGAATCATTAGCTGGACCTTATTCCACTTCATACCCGTCCACCAGTTGGTGGGATAACAATTAACGGATGATTGAGAAAATGAAAAATAGTAAATGAAAAATAACGGATAAAAAAGGATGGATTTTTTCATAAATTTAATCTCGTTCTTTGATTAAGAAATAGCATAAAGCTGCTGCAAGTATCATCAATACGCCTCCGATCTGAACTGCTGCCAAACGATTGTTGTGCAAAATATTTTTCATTATCCAGCCAAAACCAAGAGAGGCCATAATTTCTGGCAGGACAATGAAGAAATTAAAAATACCCATATAAACACCAACTTTATTTTCAGGCAGTACACCACTTAGCATTGCATAAGGCATAGAGAGAATACTTGCCCACGCAATACCCACAGCCGTCATGCTCCCATACAACATATATTTATTTTCAACAAAAGAAACACTTATTAATCCCAGTGCTCCTGTCAAAAGGCAAAGTGAATGAGTTAATTTTCTTCCGAGTTTATTGGCAATCGCCGGTAAAAAAAATGCGAATAAGAAAGTTACTACACTATAATAAGCGAGCGTCAATCCGGCAAATGCTATGCCTTCACTGTACAAAATGTCTGTTTCGCTCGTCGCATGAAATACATTTCTTGCTACAGCTGTACTGTAGTAGAACCACATTAGAAATAGTCCCGGCCAGGTAAAAAATTGAACTAAAGCCAACATTTTCATTCGCTTGGGCATGTTAAAGATTGATTCATTAATTTCCTTAAACCCTGCGCCAAATCCCTTGTTCGATTCGTTGACTTTGTCTTTAAAACTTAGATCAGACGGCGGATATTCTTTTGAAGTAAATACAGTGTATAAAACTGAGGCAAGAAAGAAAAAACCTCCTATATAAAAACTCCACTTAACATTATCTGGTATTATTCCACTTGCTGCCGTGTTCGAAAAATGGAAAATATTTCTAAAAATCC
>JAYUBR010000190.1:0-7692 GCA_043740775.1 Ferruginibacter sp.
AGTGTACGCGGCACTGCGAAATTCGACACCTGATGCCGCTATATCAAAACCATCTTTTGCATCTGCGATATTGCCCAACTGCAGGTTTGCCAACGCATAGTAATAATTGGCCGCCGGCTCGTATGTGTTAATGGACAAGGCTTTGCCGGCAGTGTCAATGGCTGCTGCATATTGAAACTTCTGCAATTGCAAATAAGCCAGCTCGTTTAATGCGGGTACAAAATTGGGATCTTTTTGCAAACAGGCTTTTAGCTTTTCTTCGGCTTTTATGTTGTTATGAAAGCTGATGTAGTCTTTGCCCTGCAGGTATAATCCATATACGGAACCGTTATCAAAACCAGCTACTGTTTCCATCGGCCGGTTCAGGTTTCCCTCATCCGGCGCGGAATTCCAAACCAGTTTATTAACCCCGATGGTTAGTTTTAATTTTTCGGTATCAACATTGATTTTGATTGAATCAGCAAATAAAATCATTGGCTTAACTGAAATCGTTTTTGTATAAATATTTTTTCCATTTTCAAAAACTTCCAGTTTTTCATTCAATGATTGCAGGGGTGAAAAATAAATTTTCAGCCAGCCATTCTCCTGCTTTACATTTACCGCACCATAGTTATTGGCTTTTACAAATCCATGGGTTTGTTTTACCGGAAACCAATATTCCGTCCACGCATCAGACTGGTAAGGCGGAAAGGAACGATGCTTAAATGGCGTGTACATGCTGTTTTCCGCTGACTGGTTAAATAATCTTCCGCTTTGCACTTCTACATACTGGCCATCTGTATCTGTTAATAATTTTTCCCAAATCATACCCTGTTGAGACAGGCCCCAAATCCATATTTTTTTGCCGGGCTTATCATCATGGGTGCTATACCTTGCCATTCCAAATTCATCATCATGCCAGTAGCCGCCAAAAAAATCTGTATACTTTCCAAATACATGATAAGATTTATAGCCACCAAAATTGTTGTTGTTATAAAACCGAAGGTCTCTTCCGTTTTGCTGATTGATGGGCCAGTCGCTATGTTCTCCATCATGTCCGAGGTAGCTTTTTCCCGGATATACAAATTCCAGATTGCCTGCTGCTTTAATGCCGGTATTCATCCAGGTATAGTAAGATTGTTCATAAGCAGTGCTGTTAAACCAAAAAGAACTGGTGCTGATATAGGCTTTGTCTTTTGGCAAATTGATATCCAGCCGCCACGATGTTCGTGTTAAAAGATCTAATAATCCAATTACACAACTTACACTGCCATCGTCTTTTTTAATAACTATGTAGTCTACAGGTGAAGCACAACCAGGGGTATGTCCGAAAATACCATAATTGGCTTCAATACCACCACTGGTCCATGGACCACGCATGGCTACATCCCTGAATTTTATCACGTGGTTACCATAAATAAAATCTTTGCCGGTTGATTTTTCAACAGCAGACCAAATCTTTCCACCCACTTCTGGTAGTATCATAATTTTGATAAAATCATTTTCCAGCTCCACCACTTTCCATTTTTTTTGAATGGGTTTATCAGTAAAGCCATCATAGCGGAAATAAGGATAAAATTTCGAACCAGGATCGGGAATAGCATTGGGATCGGAATATGGATAAGTTGTAAATACTTTTTTGTATTCACGCACTACGGTATTTTGTTGGGCGGTGGCGCCACCACTATAAAATATTAAAAAAAGTAAGAAAAATTTTTTCATAGCGAAGAATTTTATTTTACAAGTTTATTTAAAAAAATGGAATACAGATGGTACGGAGTAAACTGATTTGTATCTGAATTTCTTTATCTTTTTTTATCTGCCCAACCGGCATCATTCAAGTTCTGTCATTTGCCACAAAAAAGTATATTTTCGCTCCTCCTCATTTCCGCACGGGTGGTGAAAGATACCATTCAGAAAAAATATGACAAAAAGAATTGAGTTTGATGCTTTATTTTTTCGGCAGATGATATTTTGCCAGCCCCTCAATGGGCGTTTTCAGAATTACACCAACTTTCATATTATACAAAGCTGCAGTCTCCGATAGTATTTCTTTAAATGCAAAACCGATAGAACCGGTGCAGTTAAAAGTATATTCTTCATAGTTTTTATACCGGGTAACAAGGCATTCAAAAAAATCAATAAATGCAGTTTTTACAAGTTGCCGCGTATAGGCCGTATCTGCTATGCTATCTGAAATAAAGTTTACAAACCCGGCACAAAAACGGTTAGGTAATTTTTCAGAATATACACGTTCCATAATCGCTTCTCTGCTTAATCCGTATATTTTAAAAAATTCTTCTCTTACGGCGACGGGCATATATTCCCTGATATAATCTCCCAATAATTTTCTGCCAATATAAAACCCACTGCCTTCATCGCCCAGCAGGTACCCAAGTGAATCTATGTTGGAAGTAATCTTATTTCCATCATACAAACAGCTATTTGTTCCTGTGCCCAAAATAGCCGAAAAGCCAGGCTGATTGCCCAACACAGCCCGTGCAGAACCAACCAGGTCGAGGCCTACAGCAATATCTGCATTGGTAAAAATTTGCCGTAAGGCATTTTTTATAATGCCTGCTTTATCCTCAAAACAACCTGCACCATAAAAATAAATATTGCTGACTGTTGCTGGATTTACATGCCGGGGAAGATTGGTTATGAGGGATTGAACAATATGCTGACTGCTTACAAAATAAGGATTGTAACCTTCCGTATCAAAATAATAAACATCCTCCCCGGGGTTAAGCAAACACCAATTTGTTTTGGTTGAACCACTGTCGGCTACAAGTATCATTTATTATTTTTTAATGGTAACCCAATTTTATGGCCTGCTTTTGCATAATACAAAATGCATAAATAGCATGGTACTACAACCCAATAGGCCTGGTGTGGTGAAAATTTATCTGCCAGCCATCCATATAAAAGCGGAAGCAACGCACCGCCGCCAATTGCTGCTATCAAAAAGGAGGAACCAGTTTTTGTAAACCTGCCAAGTCCGTTAATTGCAAGTGGCCAGATAGAAGGCCAGACAAGGGAATTGGCAAGTCCCAGTAAAGCAATGAATGCTACTGAAATATAGCCCTTTGTTAACAGCGCCATACTCACAAAAATCAGCCCCATTATTGCAGATAGTTTTAACACCTTTACCTGTGAAATATATTTTGGAATAATGATGATTCCTATTGCATAACCAGCCAGCATAAGACTAAGTGTACAGCTAGTAAAGAATTTTGAAGTAGAAAGTGGAATGCCTTGTGATGAACCGTAATTGATAATGGTATCCCCGGCAATGACTTCTACCCCTACGTAAAGAAATAGGGTTAATACCCCACAAAGTAAATGCGGAAACTGAAGGATACTGGTTTTATTACTATTGGTGAAAGCAACTGTTTTGTTTTCTGCATCTGCATCTATTTCCGGAAGAGCCGATAAGCGGATAAGCATTGCCAGTAATAAAAGTATCAATGCCATAACTGCGTAGGGCACTATAACGCGGTGTGCCAGGTTGTTTAAAATTTCAGTCTTTTGCACAAGGTTCATACTGGCGATACCGGCTTTTATTCCGTCCGCATCTTTTAAAATAACTGCCCCCAAAATTAAGGGTGCAATCACACCCGCTATACTATTACAAATGCCCATGATACTTATCCGCCTTGCGGCACTTTCAAGCGGTCCGAGGATGGTAATATATGGATTAGCGGCTGTTTGTAAAATAGCCAGACCCGTACCTTGTACAAAAAGCCCGGTAAGAAATAACAGGTACGATCTTACAAGGGCAGCAGGAATAAATAAAGAAGTTCCCGCAGCCATGATGAGCAAACCGAGTGACATGCCTTTTTTATAACCGGTGCGTTTTAATACAGCCGCAGCCGGAATAGCCATTACCATGTAAGAGATGTAAAATGAAAAAGCTACTAAGTAAGATGCCAGGTTATTTAATTCACACGCAATCCGGAGATATGGTATCAGTACAGAACCCAGCCAGGTTAAAAATCCAAATACAAAAAACAATGTACCGATAATGAAAATGGGTTTGTTTAATCGCATAATAGAAAGGCTGTTCTGCACAAAGTAATATAGTTCTATTTCAAATGATCAATTGCATTTTTCACGCTGCCATGTTGAAGCAATAAAGTCTTTGCTTCTTCATAAGAACCAATAGCCGTTCTTCCCATCAGCATTTTTACCGCACGGTCGGTTATCTTATTATTGATCAGCATTACATTTACCATTTGGTTATCTTCCACCCTGCCAAGCTGAATCATGGCGGTTGTACTGATCATATCAAAAAGTATCTTTTGTGCTGTGCCACATTTCATCCTGGTACTGCCTGTTATAAATTCTGGTCCTGTTATTACTTCAACGGGGTAATCAGCTTGTTTGGCAATTGGCGAACCGGGATTACTTACGATGCATCCGGTTGCAATGTTATTTTTGCGGCAGGCTTCCAGCGCACCTAATACAAAAGGCGTAGTACCGCTCGCAGAAATACCTATTACAATATCATTTATTGTTACTTTTTCATGCTCCAGTCTTTCCCATCCTTCATAAAAATTGTCTTCCATTTCTTCCCTGGCTTCAACCATGTGCTCAATACCTCCTGCAAGAATAGTGTTTACTATTCCTTTTTCTATTCCGAAGGTGGTAGGTAATTCAATTACATCCAATACAGAAAGCCGGCCACCGCTTCCGGCACCGAGGTAAAACATCCTTCCACCTTTTTTCAATTTATCTACAACAGTATATATGAGCTTGTTGATTTGTGGCAGGGCTTCTTCTATGGCCCGGGATACGGTGGCGTTTTCATTATTAATTAATGAAGTGATCTCTTCTATTTTTTTTGTTTCAAGATTTCTGTGAACAGAAGGTTGCTCTGTAATAGTAGTCATAAAATGAGGTTAGTATTATATTTGCGTTTATTTTCTTACTTTTTTTGTAAAAGTATGTACATTCACGCAAAAATGTGTAATTTTAATTTTAACGTATAATTACAAACTAATGTTGAAGGAGGAGCGGCATAAAATTATTTTAAGGGAAATAAATCTTCACAATAAAGTGCTGACTACTGATTTGAGTGAGCAACTTGTTGTTTCTGAGGATACTATACGCAGGGATTTGAATGAGCTGGCTGACCTGGAATTGGTTTTAAAAGTGCATGGAGGTGCGATGAGTAAAACTTTTCATTACCCGTTTAATGGACAACACCCGGTTTACGCACATGAAGCAAAGCAGGTTATTGCACACAAAGCCATTGAGCTTTTTAAAAAGGATATGCTGATTTTGATGGAAGGGGGAACGACCATAATGGAAATTGCCAAACAAATACCAGAAGATTTAAAGGCTACTTTTTTTACGGTATGCCCGCAGGTAGCACTTATGTTGGCCGAACATGAAAATATTGATGTGATAACCATTGGCGGCAGGCTTGCCAAAAACGCCAACATACATACCGGGGCGGGTGTAATAAATGAATTATCCAACATAAAATTTGATTTGTGCATCATTGGTACAAATGGAATTTCAGTGGAAGATGGCCTCACTGACTCAGACTGGGAAGTGGTGCATGTTATAAAAGCAATGATAGGAGCATCAAAAAAAGTAGCAGTGGTTTGTATTGCTGAAAAATTTAATACCGTTCAAAAAATTAAGATCAATGATATTACCGATGTGGATTATATAATCACAGAGTTAGAGCCAAACAGTCAGGTTCTGTCTTCATATAGCGGAAATATTAAACCGGTGTTATTATAAACAAACTTAAAATTATGTGATAATCCGTTGTTTGTTGGATGATAAGAAAGATAGCAAAGTAACGAAAGAGAATGTAAAGAAAATTCAAAGCCGGTTTGGTTTTCAGGCATGCAAAAATATTATTGATATGAATACCAATTCAAAATATAATTAACTGAAAAAAAGAAAACATGTCCGATTTCATAACTGCAAATACAACCAAGATGAGAACAAAAAATTCCCTGACTCCAATATTACAATGGCTGATATTGCTAGGGTTTATCCTTTTTACAAACACCCTTGTTATTGCTCAGAAGGAGCAAATTATAAAAGGGAAAGTATCTGATGCCAATGGCCCGCTTACCGGCGCCACCGTGTCGGAAAAGGGCGGCAAAGCCATCGTGATGTCTAACGCTTCGGGAAATTTTGAAATACCAGTTTCCAGTTCAACTGCTACCCTGGTATTTTCATTTGTAGGGTATAATAACCTTGAAATTCCAGCTAAAGGAAAAACAGCAATCAATGTAGTGCTCGAAGCCAGTACGGGTAACACACTTTCTGGTGTGGTAGTGACGGCACTTGGAATAACCAGGACAAAAAAATCACTTGGCTACGATGTGGGGCAGATAAGCGGGGAAGATATGAACCGCGTTACCCAAACCAATGTGTTGAATGCAATGGCCGGGAAAGTATCCGGTGTAACCGTAAGTTCAACCGGAGCTTCGCCAACCGCATCCGTTAGCATCGTGATCCGTGGTACACGTTCGTTAAACAGCGATAATCAGCCATTATTTGTTATTGACGGTGTGCCGGTAAAAAATTCCCTGAGCAATATAGGAACCAACACCGGCAGCAGCAATGATGTTGATTATGGCAATACAATTTCTGATTTAAATCCCAATGATATAGAAAGTGTATCTGTGTTAAAAGGGCCGAGTGCTGCGGCTTTGTACGGGTCAAGGGCAGGAAACGGGGTTATAATAATTACCACCAAATCCGGCAAAAAGCAAAAAGGGCTTGGCGTTACATTTAGCTCTGCCACAGAAGTAGCTACTCCCTATCATTACCTGCCGCTCAACCGGTCTTATACAGTAGGTACTGATCCGTACACAACACCCAATGGCTTCAATAGCTGGAATGGAATACTGGTTGATATGGCTGGTACAAACACTTACCGTTTTGGTACGCCATTAAACCAGGGACTCAGCGCCATTCAATGGAACAGCCCGAAAGATGCCAACGGAAATTATATCCCGCTGCCGCTGATAAGCCATAATAACCTGCAAAATTTTGTTCAAACCGGGCTTACCAGTACCAACAGTATTTCGGTTGAAAATGCAACTGAAAAAGACAATTATCGTTTTTCTTATTCCAATACTACCAACAAAGGAATTATTCCTACCACGGGGGTAATGAAGCACAACCTGTCGTTGAATGTGGAACATAAAATAAGCAATGCTTTAAAACTGAGTTCAGTTATCAGTTATAACAGGGCCAGCTCCGATAATATTGTAGCCGGCAATGATGGTGTATTAAAATACGTTGCCTACCTGTCACCAAGCGTAGATATCAGGCAAATGAAAAACTACTGGCTAACACCGGGTATACAACAAAGAAAAGCCCTCCCTCCTGTGGGTGTAGATCAAAGCCCCGATGTGTTGAATCCTGCCGATAACGGCGATGACAATCCCTGGTTTTATTTGAACCAGGTAAAAAACAGTTTTTTAAGAAATCATTTATTTGGCAACCTGAAATTAAGCTACCAGGTTAATCCTCATATCAGCGCTTTTGTGCGCTACTCACAAGATATGTTTTACGAAAACCGGGAAACAAAAATTTCCAAAAGTTTTAATGATGAAATCAATGGATTTTACAGCTTGGCCAATATTTACAATACAGAAAGCAATACCGATTTTCTTGCCACTTACCAGAATACATTTCAAAACAAGTTTGATGTATCAACCTCGGTTGGTGGAAATT
>JAYUBR010000191.1:0-2300 GCA_043740775.1 Ferruginibacter sp.
GTAAATTCAAAATCATACGACCTTGCCGTAACGATTGACTATTTAGGATTGAAAGGGAGATTTCATCATGTAACTTACGCCTGTAACAGTAGAGAAGAAGTACTGATTGCAGCAGATATTTGCTTAGAAAACGGAATCAAAATTGAAACAGGCCCTCATAAACACGCAATCCAGCAAACCTTCTTTCTTTATGTCTACGAGCCAGGTGGTAATCGTATTGAAGTTGCTAATACTACAGCGCGACTGATACTCGATCCCGACTATAAAACCATATATTGGACCGTTGATGAACGCAAAAAAGGGCAGGCGTGGGGATTGCCTACAATCGAATCATTTCACACACAAGGTACTCCAATGCCCGAAGACATGGAATATCAATAAATCTGTTTAAATAGCATGAAAAATAAACTTTTAATAATAGGTGCGCATTCTGGTGATTTTGTTTGGCGGTCAGCGGGTACTATTGCAAAGTCGATAGAAGAAGGTGCGCAAACCCTGGTAGTTTGCCTTTCCTATGGGGAGCGGGGAGAATCGGGGGAATTATGGAAGGAAGATCCAAAACGAAGTATAGAAAATGTAAAACAGATACGTCATGAACAGGCTCAAAAAGCGGCAGATATTCTTGGCACACCCATTCAGTTTTTAAATTGGGGCGATTACCCAATGCTAATTTCTGAGGAAAGGATAGAGCAGCTTACCTACTTGATCGGCGATTACGAACCTACCACAATCCTTACGCATTCCGAGAAAGACCCTTTCAATCCCGATCATCCACTCGCTTTCCAGGCAACCCAGCGTGCCCGTTTATTATCCAGCGGTGCCGGTGTTCCAAGCGCTTTCAAAAATATTGATCCGCCTGTTTGGTACTCTTTTGAACCCCATCAACCGGAACTTTGCGGATTTGTGCCTAATACTTTTATAGATATAAGTTCGGTAATGGACAAAAAAATAGCGGCCATGGACTGCATGGGAGCACAAACTTATTTGAAAGATTATTATGCAGAACTGGCAGGCAGAAGAGCTAATCATGCAAGAAGAATATCTGGAAAGAAAGAAATAAAATTTGCTGAGGCACACCAGAGTTTGGTGCCCAGGATTGTGAACAGTATTTTTTAATTAGTGATGAGCAGGGGTATTAAGTGTTCAATTATTCATCACCAGTTATTTATAATTTAATAAAAATGGACTTGATAAAAGAACTAAGTAGATTTTCCGCAGCAACCATTCATGAAGCATTGGGCAAATATGGTAACCTGCCTTCAGCCATAAAACCAATTAACCCTGCAATGAAAATTTGTGGCCCAGCTTATACAGTTAAAACAATGCCAAGAGACAATGTTTTATTGCATCGGGCTTATGCTTATGCAAAACCGGGTAATGTAATTGTGGTGGATTGTTCTGGTTTTTACGAAGCCGGTTACTGGGGTGACCTGATGAGCCTTGGAGCTAAAACAAAAGGTATTGCAGGCCTGGTAATAAATGGTTGCGTAAGAGATGCAGATGATATTGAAGCAATGGGTTTTCCAGTTTTCAGCAGAGGGCTATGTATTTTGGGTACAACTAATCATGGAGATGGAACTTTAAACGAGCCAGTTATTATTGGTGATGTTTTGATTAGCCCAGGAGATATTATTGTTGGTGACAGGGATGGCGTGGTAGTAATACCACAAAACAGAATTGAAGAAGCGATTGAAAAATCAATTGCAAGAGAAACGAAGGAAGAAAATATAAGAAAACAATTGAGAGAAGGAAAGACTTCATTGCAAATCTATGGCTGGACATTTAATGACAAATACTCAAACGACAACAGCAATGAATAACAACTTGCATATAGCTGTATTGGGCCTCGGAGAGGCTGGAAGTATCTTTGCCAATGAGCTTGCTGCAATGGGTATTACTGTTTCTGCCTGGGACCCTTCACCAATAAGAAAGCTACATGAAAATATTCGATTTGCTAAAAGCAATAGAGATGCTGCAAAAGAGGCAGATATTATTTTGAGTGTAAACCTATCAGCCGTTTCAGAAGTTGTTGCTAAGGAAGTGTTACCTGTGCTTACTGATAAAAAGATTTATGCAGATATGAACACTTCATCGCCTCAACAAAAAATATCGATTGAATGTTTACTGCAATCCTCCGGAGTGCAGTTTGTTGATATGGCCATCATGGCTCCGGTGCCGCCAAAAGGAATAAAAACCTCTTTCCTTATTTCGGGCAATGGTGCAGCATTGCTAAAAGAGCAGTTGGATAAATATGATTTAAACATAGAATTATTAAGCAATAAAACAGGCGACGCTTCCAC
>JAYUBR010000192.1:0-2300 GCA_043740775.1 Ferruginibacter sp.
GCCAATAAATTGTTGTAACCTGCGACGCATGGCAATGGCACCGGCATCAGTATAAGTAAGGCATAAAATATTTTCCGGAAGGGCATCTGTATCCAATAATATTTTGCCGATACGTGCTGCCAGTATTTGTGTTTTACCCGTACCCGGTCCGGCAATTACCATTACCGGTCCTTCAATGGTATCTACGGCTACGCATTGCTGTTCATTGAGTTTTTTATACTCTTCAGTAAATTTATTTTGTAGCTGTTGCTTATATGTTTGCATGAAATGATAAAACTTTGGAACTGTATTAAAGATATCGAAGCGTTGATGATTACCAATGTGAACGATTAATTTCAACGCCCACTAAAGATAGCTTGTTGCCATTAAACAAAACAAAATGAAATGTTTATTGTTGTACGATAAAATACAACCATGAGCAAAGTCTACTCTTTAAAAACCGTACAGCAATTACCCATTTCTTTAGATGAAGCCTGGTTTTTTTTCAGCAGCCCCGCCAACCTGCAAAAAATTACGCCAGATACGATGGGGTTTACTGTTATTTCCAAATACCATGGTGATAAAATGTATCCCGGTCAGATTATTGAATATACTGTAAAGCCTCTGCTAAACATTCCTTTGTACTGGATGACAGAAATTACGCAAGTTGCCGATAAAAAATATTTTGTAGATGAACAGCGCTTTGGACCTTATAGTTTATGGCATCACCAGCATCATTTTAAAGCCATTGATGGAGGGGTGGAAATGACGGATATTGTACATTACAAAATACCCTTTTGGGTGTTGGGAGATATCGCCCATTCACTGTTTGTAAAAAAGCAACTAAAGGCAATATTTGATTATCGTTTTACCAAAGTAGAATCCCTTTTTGGAAAATTGAAATCACCTTCTTTTGTTTAAAATGTAACATTTTAAATCGTATTCAATCTTCAATTTTTAATGAGGCTGTATCATACCTACGATACAGCCTCTTTTTATTCGGATACCTGATTGGGAACGCCTTTCTCAGGGCTATCTTTTAATTATGATACAGCTTTATTTTTTTGCAATTTTAATTTACACCATTTCTTTTGTTAAGTTTAAAAAATAACGGTTTGTGGTATTGACATTACCTACAAGGATTTATATCTTGTATAAAATTTGATTGAACGCCAGAATGAGTTTCAATAAATATTTTCAATAGCAGACCATTGGCGAAATAGACAGGCGCAATCACCGAAAGCAATGTTGCCCAATGTACATTGCAAAAAATCCACTCCGAAATAGAAAGGCAAAAATAACAAGGCGTGCATTTGTAGCAGCTATTGTTTTATCTGCATTTGCAACGGGTAAATTGGCATACTTAATATTTTAAATAACATTTCCTTATTTTTTAAAACATCATCACTATGGCAAAGAAAACAAACGATTCGAAACCGGTATTTAAAATGGGATGGTTGCCCGACCTGCCCGATGCAAGGGATTTTGCGTATGCAGCCCCATTAAAACTAATGCAGAAAATGCCTGTAAAGGCAGATCTGCGCCCAGGCTGTCCGCCGGTATATAACCAGGGAGGATTGGGCAGCTGTACGGCCAATGCGCTTGCAGGCGCATTTGAGTTTGGTATAAAAAAACAGGCTAAGCCAGACTTTATGCCCAGCCGCCTTTTTTTATATTACAATGAAAGGGTAGCGATACATACTGAAGCCAGCGATAGCGGGGCTTTTTTACGGGATGGTATTAAATCGTTAAACAAAGATGGCATTTGTAAGGAAACAGAATGGACATACGATGATAACGATTCTCCAGGTGCAAAGTTTACTCAAAAACCACCAGCTTCCTGCTATTCGCACGCATTGCAAAATCAAATTATATCTTATCAGCGGCTTGTGAATAATAACATCAATAGCTTAAAAGGTTGCCTCGCAGATGGCTATCCATTTGCTTTTGGCTTTACTGTTTACGAAAGTTTTATGACGGCAGCGGTAGCAAAAACCGGTATTATGCCCATGCCCGATTTTAGTAAAGAAAAGGTAGTGGGCGGTCATGCAATTCTTGCTGTAGGCTATGATGAAAAAAAACAACTGGTGCTGATAAGAAATAGCTGGGGAGCAGGTTGGGGTATTAAAGGTTATTTCTGGATGCCTTATGCCTATATAACCAATGCGCACCTCTGTGATGATTTCTGGACTATCCGGTTAGTGGAATAGTTGATTTCACACAACAAACCACTAGCATCCCATTGTAATCAAAAGAGATTCAATTGATTAGGATTTAGTTCTTTGAAAGATTGTAGATAATTTTTGTCAAACAGTTGATTG
>JAYUBR010000193.1:0-2299 GCA_043740775.1 Ferruginibacter sp.
ACAAAAACTTCCCCGTATAACTTTCCTTACATTTTTTTAAATCAGCAGGTTTGCCTGCAAAAACAAGATTACCTCCGGCATCCCCCGCTTCGGGACCAAGATCAATAACCCAGTCTGCTGATTTAATCACGTCGGTATTGTGTTCAATTACTAAAATAGTATGGCCTTGTTCTATCAATGCATTAAAAGAAGTGAGCAGTTTTTTTATATCATGAAAATGAAGGCCCGTAGTGGGTTCATCAAATATAAAAAGAATATTGCCCTGCGATTTCCCTTTGCCTAAAAATGAAGCCAGCTTTACCCGCTGTGCCTCGCCCCCGGAAAGTGTGTTGCTGCTCTGGCCTAATTTTACATAACCCAAACCGACATTGCTCAATGGCTGTATTTTTTTTGCCACATCATCTTCTTCTTTAAAAAATTCGATGGCATCGTCCACACTCATGTCTAATACATCGTAAATGCTTTTTCCTTTGTACCTTACTTCCAGCACTTCTTCCTTAAATCTTTTACCGCCACATATTTCACAGGTTAAATGAACATCTGCCAAAAACTGCATTTCAACAATTTGTTCACCTTCGCCCTTGCAGGCATCACACCTGCCGCCATCCACATTAAATGAAAAATGTTTAGGTAAAAACCCCCGCATTTTACTGAGCGGTTGTTTGCTGTACAATTCCCGTATTTCATCATAGGCTTTTATGTAAGTAACTGGATTACTGCGGGAAGATTTGCCGATAGGATTCTGGTCTACCATTTCTATTTGGGATATGGCAGTTAAATCGCCGGTAATGGCTTTGTGGATACCGGCCTTCTCCACTCCTTCGCCTTTAATTTTTTGTAAAGCAGGATACAATATCTGTTTTACCAATGTTGTTTTACCGCTACCGCTTACACCACTTACCACACAAAAAACATTCAATGGAAATTGTACATTTATATTTTTAAGATTGTTTTGCCGGGCACCTTCTACTGTAATACTCTGGTTCCATTTGCGCAAGTGTTTGGGTGCTTCAATGCTCAATGCACCACTAAGATATTTTCCCGTTAAACTATTTTTATCAGCAAGCAATTCCTTGTAATTGCCTGCTGCTACTACTTCTCCGCCCAGGTGGCTGGCGAGTGGCCCCATATCAATAATGTAATCTGCTTCCCGCATCATCATCTCATCATGCTCTACCACCACCACTGTATTTCCCAGGTCTCTTAATTCTTTTAAGACACGTATCAGTCTTTCGGTATCCCTGCTGTGCAGGCCAATGGATGGTTCATCCAGGATGTATAAAGAACTGGTAAGATTGCTGCCTAAACTTCTTGTAAGTTGTATACGCTGGCTTTCGCCACCACTTAAAGAATTGGCCAGCCGGTTTAAAGTAAGATAGCCAAGCCCTACATCTGTGAGTGTTTTAATGCGGTGATGAATTTCTATCAAAATTCTTTTGGCTACTTTTTCATCATAGGCGCTCAGGGTTAAATTATCAAACCAAACCTGCAAATCTTTTACCGGTAATTCGCACAATTCTCCAATATGTTTACCGCATACTTTTACATACAATGCTTCTTTGCGCAGGCGGTACCCTTTGCAATCAGGGCAAAGGGTTTTACCACGATAGCGGCTTAATAAAACACGGTATTGCACCTTGTATAAATTTTGCTCTACTTCTTTAAAAAAATCGTTGATACCATTGGCGTAACTATTACCTTCCCATAACAACCGGTATTGTTCTTTTGTAAGGTCAATGATGGGTGCATGTACCGGAAAATTAAAATTCTTTGCTGCCCTTATAAATTGCTCTTTCCACAAGCCCAATTTTTCTCCCTTCCACGGTGCTACTGCACCCTCATATACGCTTAACTGTTTGTTGGGTATTACAAGGTCGGGGTCAATCCCCAATACCAATGAAAAACCCTCGCAGGTTGGGCATGCTCCAAACGGGTTGTTAAACGAAAACAAATTAGGCACTGGCTCTTCAAACTGTATTCCGTCAAGTTCAAACTTATTGCTGAAAGGCAATATTTTTTTGCCATTTATTTCCAGCATCAATGTTCCTTCCCCTTCGTAAAAAGCAATACCTACAGAATCACTGATGCGGTGCGTATCATCTTCATCAAATGGTTTTACAACAAGCCTGTCAATCAAAAGGCAGGTTTCGGGCGAAAGATCAAGTGGTGTATTTTCAAGCAGGTCTTCAATGCGGTGTGGATCAAAAGCCCCGCCATTCAAGGGGTTTGGAGAAGCCACTCTTGAAAATCCTTTTTGCATCAGAATATTTAATTCTTCTTTTACATCCCGGTTGGCATG
>JAYUBR010000194.1:0-2296 GCA_043740775.1 Ferruginibacter sp.
AGTCCGCCAAACACCCCATTGCCAATATGATAAGGCAGGCTCATGGAAGTGTACCGTATTTTTGTGGGAAACAATTCAACCAAAAATGCTGCCACGGGCCCGTACACCATCGTTACAAAAACGATCATTATCCATACTAAGAAAATGAATTTCCATTTAAGAGATGGCGAAAGGATTTTATCAGAATAAATTGGGTTGGAATCATTTTTAATAATTGGAGAAGGACTGCCATTACCAGAAAATGTAGAATCAGAAGATACCTGCGTAAATTTTATATTGCCATTATAGATAAATATTTTTTTGCTTTGAACTACAATGATACTGTCCCGATTTTTGATTGTTGTATCTCTTTTTAAAATTGAATGCTCCAATAATCCCTTCTCTATTTTTTCGGGTTGTTTCATCCAAACTTTTGCATCTGCATTCTGAAGCATTGTCCTGAATATAGGCCTGTAAAAAATCACCCCCAACAACATCCCCAATAGCATAATCCATTTCCTTCCAAATTGATCACTCAGCCATCCAAAAAAAACAAAGAAAGGTGTTGCCAGTGCAATGCCCCACAGTAAAATTTCCCTGTTTTGCATAAACTCAATCTTCACCGTATTTTCCAAAAAAGATTGTGCGTAAAATTGTCCGGTATACCAGATAACCCCCTGCCCCATTACTGCACCAAACAATGCCAGCAATACCATTTTAAAATTTCCCTTGTGTCCAAAACTTTCTTTTAATGGGTTGACGGATGTTTTCTTTTCGGCTTTCAGTTTGGCAAATACCGGCGATTCATTCATCCGCATGCGGATGTAAATAGACACCACCACCAGCAAAATAGATATCCAGAAAGGATAACGCCAGCCGCCCCACTCTGCAGTAAATGATGCATCACTCATGTTGCCCTTTACCGCCATTATTACGCCCAATGCTACAAACAAGCCCAATGTGGCCGTGGTTTGTATCCAAGCGGTAAAGTAGCCCCGCCTGCCTTCAGGTGAATGCTCTGCAACATAGGTAGCAGCGCCACCATACTCACCACCGAGCGCAAGGCCTTGTATCAATCTTAGCAATAACACCAGCAATGGTGCAGCAATGCCAATGGTTTTATAACCCGGCACCAGGCCAATTAAAAAAGTAGAGCCGCCCATCAGCACCAGGGTTAGTAAAAATGTATATTTTCTTCCAATTAAATCGCCCAGTCTTCCAAACACCAGTGCGCCAAAGGGACGTACTAAAAACCCTGCCGCAAAAATGGCGAGCGTACTCAACAGCGCTGCGGTATCATTCCCTTCCGGAAAAAATTGTACGGAAATAGTTTTGGCAAGCATTCCAAAAATGTAGAAGTCGTACCATTCAATTAATGTGCCCAGTGATGAAGAAAAGATTACCTTGTTGATCCCTTTTGTGGTAGTAACAGCCATGAAGAAGTATTAAAATTTTAATCAATCGTTTGCCCTGCTTAATTGGCATAAATATATTAATTTGGTGGCGAACATGAATGAATAATTTATTTAAACAACAATTGCGATGTCATATCCTTATCAGATTAAAAGTTTGGAACAGTATCACCAGGATTATAAAAAAAGCGTAGATGATCCCGAAGGATTCTGGGGCAACGTTGCAGACAATTTTTATTGGCGTAAAAAATGGGACAAAGTATTGGACTGGAATTTTACAGAACCAAAAATAGAATGGTTTAAAGGGGGTAAACTCAATATTACCGAAAATTGTATCGATCGCCATTTGGCCACCATGGCTGATAAACCAGCCATCATCTGGGAACCGAATAACCCTGAAGACAGGGTTCGTGTTGTTACCTATGCCCGTTTGCATAAAAGGGTTTGCCAGGTAGCACAAATGCTTACAAACAATGGCGTTAAAAAAGGTGACCGTGTTTGTATTTATATGGGCATGGTGCCCGAACTGGCCTATGCTATATTGGGCTGCGCCAGAATTGGCGCTATCCACAGCGTGATCTTTGGGGGTTTCAGCGCACAGAGTATTGCAGACAGGCTGTATGATGCACAGGCAGAGTTTATTATTACCTGCGATGGCGCCTGCCGTGGCGGAAAAGATATACCATTAAAGAGTGTGATTGATGATGCACTGATAGGAAATAGAACCATTAAAAAAGTGATTGTTTTTACCCGTACAAGAACGCCGGTATCCATGATAAAAGGAAGAGATGTTTGGTGGGAAGATGAAATGGATTATGCAGAAACACAGGTGGAAAAAGATGGTAAAGTTTCTTTTCCGGCAGCAGAAATGGATGCTGAAGATCCTTTGTTTATTTTATATACTT
>JAYUBR010000195.1:0-2296 GCA_043740775.1 Ferruginibacter sp.
CGATGGTGTACCGGTGTTTCTGTAGTAGATATAAATGGCGATGGCTGGCTGGATATTTATGTGTGTGCTTCCTTTCGCAAAGATGCATTGCGGCGAACCAATTTATTGTACATCAACCAGGGAAATAACAAAGACGGTATTCCGGTTTTTAAAGAAGAAGCAACAGCTTATGGATTGGCAGATAATGGCTTTAGCACACAGGCATATTTTTTTGATTATGATAAAGATGGCGACCTGGATTGTTATCTTGTTACCAACGAACTAAACGATCCTAAAACACCCATCAAATTCAGACCAAAAGTAACAGACGGCTCAGCTTTAAATACTGACCGGCTATATCGTAACAATGGCAACAACACATTCACCAATGTATCCCATGAAGCTGGTATTTTAATGGAGGGCTGGGGACATGCCGCCTGCATCAGCGACTTTAATAATGATGGTTGGCCCGATGTGTATGTTGCCAATGATTTTGTTTCAAATGACTTGTTATACATTAACAATAAAGATGGCACATTTACCAACCGCCTGGGCGAATATTTTAAACATACCGGCTGGAATGCCATGGGCACCGATGCAGTGGATATTAATAATGACGGGCTGGTTGACCTGATCTCTCTGGAAATGCTCCCTGAAGGCAACCTGCGTAAAAAGCGCATGCTGAGTGGTAATGAATATTATAATTATACCAACGCCTTACAATTTGGATACGAGCATCAGTATGTTCGAAACGTTTTGCAAATGAACAGCGGTACTACCAGTTTAGGCCACCCGGTTTTTAGTGATATCGGTTTTATGGCAGGCGTGTACCAGACAGACTGGAGCTGGTGCCCGCTGGCAGCAGATTTTGACAATGATGGCTACCGGGATCTGATAATAACAAACGGACTTCCGCGTGATGTAACGGACCTTGATTATATCTCTTACGACAATGGACAGGTGGGTAGTACAGGAAATTTTTCACTTGCCCTGGTTGATTCCCTTCCCATAGTAAGAATACCGAATTACTCATTTAGGAATATGGGTGGTTTACAATTTGAGAATACTTCAACAGCTTGGGGATTTACCCAATCTTCTTTTTCAAATGGGGGTGTTTATGCTGATCTTGATAACGACGGTGACCTGGATATTGTTATCAATAATATCAATGAAAATGCATTTGTTTATGAAAATACCTCCTATGATAAAAACCAACACCAGCTTACGGTTACTATTGTTGGTAAAGATGTAAATACACAAGGTATTGGCGCAAACATTCATGTTTATTACGGTGATAAAAAACAATTGTATTATGAACATCAGCCTGTCCGTGGATACCTTTCAACGGATGATGCGAGGGCACATTTCGGTTTGGGAAACAGCACACAAATAGATTCCCTCCGCATACACTGGCCCGATGATACAGAGCAGTTGCTTACCAATATTAAGGCTGATCAAACCATTGCGTTTTCGTGGAAAGATGCTGTAAAAAAGAACGTTCCTGCAACAACTAATCCAACCATTTTCACCGAGGCATCTGCACGCTACGGAATTGCATACAAGCCAACAGAAGATGATTTTGTTGACTACAATATACAACCAACATTGCCCCACAAACTAAGCCAGTACGGGCCGGGTATTGCAGTGGGCGATATTGACAACAATGGTTTTGATGATTTTTATGTAGGGGGTTCATCCAGTAACCCGGGTATGTTTTTTATGCAGGATGCAAAGGGAAATTTTACGCAGGATGCTAACCGTTTTCTACAGCCAGAGGATGCCCTTGCAGAAGATATGGGAATACTTTTTTTTGATGCCGATAATGATAAAGACCTTGATATGTATGTGGTAAGCGGAAGTTATGAATTGCCACCCAACCATGCAATTTGCCAGGACAGGTTATATCTTAATAATGGTAAAGGCAAATTTCAGCGGGCTCAAAATGCGCTTCCAAAAGAATTCACCAATGGCTCCTGTGTGCGGGCTGCTGATTTTGATGGCGATGGTGACCTTGACCTTTTTGTGGGCGGTCGTGTTGTATCAGGTGCTTATCCAACAGCACCTCAAAGTTTCATTTTAAGAAATGATGGTGGAAAGTTTACAGATGTTACCGAACAGTATTGTGCGCAGCTAAAAAATATTGGCATGATAACAGATGCCCTATGGAGCGATTTTGATAATGATGGGAAAATTGACCTCGTAGTAGCAGGCGAATGGATGCCTATAACATTTTTTAAAAATACAGGTAAAGGGTTTGAGCAAATAAATAAAACAGCAGATATCAACACGCATATTGGTTGGTGGAATAGTTTGGTTG
>JAYUBR010000196.1:0-2293 GCA_043740775.1 Ferruginibacter sp.
GTAATAGACCCGTTTGGAAATAGGTTAACATTTACAGGTGATTGAGGGTAAAATCATTTTCGTTTCACGAAAAAGAAAACTCTATACAGAGAACTAATATGACAAAAAATCAACCAACACATAGAACAATATGACAGAAGAACAATTAAAACAACAGTTTCAACAAATTGAAGACAACTTCAATGTAGCTGTGATTTCTAATAGAGTTGATGAAATCAAAAAATGTATAACAAACGACTGGGTTCTCGTGGACAGTCAAGGTGGAATAATTCCACAAGAAGGATTTTTTAGTGTTCTTGAAAAAGGTTTACTTTCTCATTCAACTATGACAAAGGAAATTTTAAGAGTAAAAGTTTATGGTGACATTGCCTTAGTAACTGGTCGTGGACAAAATACTGGAACTTGGCAGGGACAACCATTGGAAGCTGACGAATGGATTACAGATGTTTACAAAAAAGAAAATGACCAATGGTTGTGCGTTTTGACACACTTAACACCAGTGAAAAAATAACAAAGATTAATGGTAGCTATTGACACATTCAGAAAAATTGCTCTTTCTTTTCCTGAAGCGACAGAGGAGCCACATTTTGAAAAAACATCTTTCAGAGTTAAGAAGAAAATATTTGCTACATATGACGACAAAAACAAAAGAGCTTGTATAAAATTATCGGAGATTGACCAAAATGTATTTTCATCTTCCGACAAGACAACCATTTATCCAGTTGATAATAAATGGGGCAAACAAGGTTGGACACTAATTGAAATGAACAAAGTGCATAAAGACCTATTTATTGACGCATTGACAACAGCATATTGTGAAGTCGCACCCAAAAAACTTGCTGACCAAATTAGACCAAATGACAGCGAATAAAAAACAACGAACCGCTAACATGGGGTTTGGCGTTATTGGGGCAGGACGTTGTTATCTTCATCATCAGCAACATGGCAGCATTAGTCCGGGCAGGACAAACACCGGTGAACATTTTATCTTATCTTGTACATCAGCAACGCATCAGCTTCGGCTCCGGGCGGACGTTTTTCAAATATCCCAACAACGCCAAGCCCTGTTCGTTGGCAGCCATTTTTCAAGACCATTCTCTGAAATCAAGCGATAAAACAAATGGAGTTCAAAATTACCGGAAAGTTTAATGAAACATATCTTGAAGAATGTTTAACTCTTTGGAAGTTTTCATCAAAGGAGGCTTTTAATAGTGTGAAAACATCCTCAATATGTTGTCTTGTTTATTTAGCCTTGGGATTACTTTACTACCTAAGAGGGAAATCAATCTCGCTTTTTATAAGTTCTTTTGGGTTAGCCTCTTTTATTTTGTTAATTATACAACTCCTAAATATTTATCAGTTAAAAACAAGGACAAAGAAGAATTTGTTAGCTCGAATTGATAAATACAAAATTAACCCGACTGCTGTACGTGAACTTCTCTTTACTGAAGACTGTATAAAATATTGCGACCCAGAAATGCTATTAGAATTAAAATGGGCTGCTTTTTCTCATTATCATGAATACGGAAATTATGTTTTCTTCTTCTTGAATGAAAGTAAAAAACCAGCATTAAGCTTGGACAAAAAAAATATTCCAGAATCAATTGAAAAGGATTTGTTCGAACTTATCAATTCTAAAATTTCAATAAGGAACTAAAACGGCTGCCAACATTGGGTTTGCTGCAAGGCTGGCAGGACACTGAAGCAATGGTCATTTTATCGCTGTTGTGCTTCATCTGGGCTGGACAAACATCGCCGGGCTTTTGTTTGTTAACCTGTACTTTTATATCTTTATTCAGCAGCGGTTCCGGGCGGACTCAGCAACTATTCCAGCCCTGCAAGCAAGCCCTGCTCGTTAAATGCAATGCCGTGTAACACCCTAAAATATTCGGGGTTGACTTGCATATTGTTTAAATCTCTTTTCTTGTTTTTCATAATACTCTTTATCAACCTCAAAGCCGACAAAGTGAAATCCGTTTTTGTGTGCAGCAATTCGGCTGCTTCCTGAACCTAAATGTGTATCCAAAATCTTCATTCCTTTTTCAGCATAATTCAATAAAATCCAATCGTATAAATAAACAGGCTTTTGAGTTGGATGTATTGCCCCACCGTGTTCTTGAATTTTGCACCTGTTGGCTTCTATAACCCTCAAAGCACGTTTAAAAGATGTATAAGCAAGTTCACCATCACTGTTGCATATTCTTTGCCCTTTATCCCAAAATATCCAACCCATTGAAGGTGGCAAGTGTTCAACAAAATAGTTTGTCGTGTCCTGCTGCTTAGACTTGAACAA
>JAYUBR010000197.1:0-7653 GCA_043740775.1 Ferruginibacter sp.
TTGGTGCCTGTCTTTCCGTAATCTGGTTCATTACTAAGCCGTATAAAAAAAGTGGTAAAGGGTTGCCAGCACCGGTAAAAGACGGGTAAATTATACAGCCTCATAAAGCCGGCAACCCTTAGCGGTAAAAGTGCACTCCTGCAATTAACCGTTATTTTGATTAATAATATATCGCATTGCCAACGCTGGTAAAATATCTTCAATTTTTTATAAGCATGGCAACCATCGCACCAGTTTATTCTCCAAACTTTGCCTCCCACTGCCGCATACGGCTTACTTTACCCTCTTTATTAAACCACCATACTTCATGCAGGTCTTTTTTTTCTACCCTGCCATCAGCATAGGTATCTTCTTCATGCCCCCATACGCAAACAGCATCTTCATTTAAATCTGTACTGCTTAACGGAACCCAGGCATGAATAATAGAAGTGGCGCTTTTCATACCACCTCTGTATTTTTTTGCTGCCACCAGGTTGGCTGCCTTGCCACGGGTAACCGAACCATCGGGAAACATCATTACCACAGTGTCTGAAAAGTAATCGTGTTTGTCAAAAGTGTTGTCGTCCCAGTCTTTCCAAAGGTTTAATATGATGGCACTATAGTTTGCTTTGCCAATTTTAAAACTACTGCTGTAGGTAGCTTTGTAAGGCATTGCCGTTTGTGCAAAACTGCTGATTGCAAAACATACTGTCAGCAACGCAAAAGCGCAGAGAAATAATTTTTTCATACCCGAATTTTTTAAAAGTTAAATAAAATGGAAGGTCATTTTTGGAGGATCCGGAGAAGGAAGTAAACCTACTGTTTAAAAAAATAATTTCATAGTTTTTTGCCGGATATTTTTTTATGTAAGCGTAGCGGTCAGTATCTTAATCAATTTAACCATGCTACCGCCATTTTTTACACCCTATCTTTACCCTCTAAAAACAAGATTAACCAATTGAAAAAATTACACTTGCTTGCCAGTTGTTTGCTTACCCTGCTGTATGCTGCACCAGCCCTTTTTGCCAACAGCAGCGATACCGCCTTTATCAATAAAACAGATACAGTGGCTGATGCCGGATTGAAGCTTCCACCAGGCTTTAGCGCTACAATTATTGCCCGCGGACTGGATGGCGCACGCCATTTGGCCGTTACCAAACAAGGTGGTATTTATGTAAAACTGGGCCGGTTAAAAGAGGGTAAAGGCATTTATTATTTAAAAGATACCCATGGGGATGGCGTAATAAAAGTGCAGTATGGTTTTGGCGATTATCCCGGTACGGGCATTTTTATTAAGAACGGTTATTTATACGCTTCCAGCAACGATGATGTGTACCGGTATAAATTAAATGGCAGGGGAGAAGTGATTGCTCCCAGCCAACCAGAAAAAATTGTGGTGGGTTTGGTAAACCACAACAGGGATAATTCAAAATCCATCGCGGTGGATGATGACAATAACCTTTATGTAAATTGTGGTTCTTACAGCAACAGTTGTTTGGTAAATGGTACATCATTACAGGCACCAATGCCATGCCCTTTACTGGATTCAGTAGGCGGCATCTGGAAATTTAAAATCAACCGGTTAAACCAAAGTTATAAAGAAGGTATTCGCTATGCCACCGGGTTCAAAAATGTTGTAGGTCTTGACTGGAATACTACAACGCATTCCCTGTTCATCATGCAGCATGGCCGTGACCAGTTTCACGATCTGTATCCACAATTGTACAGTGAAGCGCAAGCCAGCAGCCAGCCTGCAGAAACAATGTACGAGTTGCACCAGGGAAGTGACGGTGGCTGGCCTTATGTGTATTACGACAACAAACTGCACAAAAAAATAGTATCACCGGAGTATGGTGGCGATGGGGTAAAAGAAGGTGGAACAATAGCACAGGACCCGGTGGTTGATTTTCCTGCTCATCTTGCACCCAATGGCTTATTATTTTATACCGGTAAACTATTTCCTGTAAAATACAGGCAGGGCGCTTTCATTGCATTTCATGGCAAGTCGCCCGAAATGCAAAAGGGCTACCTGGTGGCCTTTGTACCCTTTACAAAAAACAAACCTTCCGGCAAATGGGAAATTTTTGCTGATCATTTTGCAAGCGATCCCGCCAGTCAGCCAAAGCCATGCGGTTTGGCGCAGGGGCCTGACGGCAGCATCTACGTAGCCGATGATGCTAAAGGAAATATTTACCAGGTGAAGTATAATAAGTAAATGATATTTACCCTGCCGTGCTGTATAGTTTAAAGAAATATACAACACATTTTTAATAAAAAATATGAATAGTTAATTGCGCTAAATTTATAAAATGCTACATCTTATCTTTTTCCGGGTAGCTTCACAATGTTTATCCAGAAATCTGCAATCTTTTCAATGGCGGTAATAAAGTCCTTTACTTCTACGGGCTTGGTAATATAACAGTTGGCATACTGCTTGTAAGACTCTACAATATCTTTTTCCGAGCTGGATGTGGTGAGCATAATAACAGGGATTTGTTTCAGCGTTTCCGACGTCTTAATAATTTGGAGTACTTCCAACCCATTTTTTTTGGGAAGGTTTACATCCAGTAAAATCAAATCAGGCTCCTGCTCATCTTTGTAAATGTCTGTTTGATGTAAGAAGCTAACAGCGGCATTTCCATCTTTTACAACACTTATCTTATTAAAGATTTTTCCTTCTTCCAATGCTTCTGTGATTAAAATAATGTCTCCTTCGTTGTCTTCTACCAGCAGGATGTGAATTGATTTCATTGGGGTTTGGTTTAATGTTTTAATATGGTAAAATAAAACGTACTACCCCGGCCTTCCGCCGATTCCACCCAGATTACCCCACCCATTTTTTCTACAATTTTTTTGGTTATGGCCAATCCTATACCGGAGCCAGAATACTCATCTTTGTTGTGCAGACGCTGAAAGATAATGAAGATTTTATCAAAATATTCAGGTTCAATACCTATTCCGTTGTCTGCAATTGAAAATTGCCAATGCGTATTTAAATCCTTTGCCGTTATAGTTATTTGCGGGGTTATTCCTTTCTTTTGATACTTCAATCCATTGTTGATGAGGTTTTGAAAAGCCTGTCGCAGAGGTGCTTTTTGTATTTTTAAAACAGGCAAATTTTCTTTGTTTATTTGTGCTTTTTTCTCTGTGATCACTTCATGCTGAAACGAGAGGATTTCACTGATCAATGCATTCAGATCTATCTCTTCCCAGTCTTCTTCTGCCTTTCCAACCAGAGAAAAATCCAGCAGGTCAAGAATGATCTGGCGCATGTGTTTGGCGCCGTTTACTGCAAATCCGATATACTGCTTCCCTTTTTCGTCAAGGGTGTCGCCATACTTCATTTCCAGTTTTGTAAGAAAGCTGGTAACCATGCGCAAAGGTTCCTGCAGATCATGCGAAGCTACAAAAGCATATTGCTCCAGCTCTTTATTTGAAATGGCCAGTTCGTTGCTCTGTTTTTGCAGGCTTTCGTTTAAAAAATTTAAATGTATTTCTGATAATTTCCTTGCTGTTATATTTTTAAAATAAACAGATAAGCCATGCGAAGAAGGGTAAGCGCTTACCTCGTACCAAACAGCGGTACCATCCATAAATGTTTCAAAACGCTGTGCCGTATTTTCGCTTAAGGCAAGATGATAGTATTTGTAGGCCGGCCGCTCTTTTGCTTCCGGAAAAACCTCCCAGATATTTTTGCCCGTTATTTCTGCAGATGCTTTGTTCATCTCTTTTTCAGCAATTTTATTCCAATAGGTAACAATCCAGTTTTTATCCAACGTATAAAATGCATCGCCAATACTTTCAAGAATATTGGCTTTTTCTTCCAGCACATTTATAACGGACAGTTCAGCGTTTTTACGGGCATCAATATCCTGGCAAGTGCCAAACAAATGCACCGGCTTACCATTGTTCATTTCAACTTGTCCGATGACCCTTACCCAGAGGTCTTTTCCGCTGGTAGTTACTATCTGCAGTTCAACATCCCAGGAGTTGCCTGTTGCGATGGTCCGTTCAAGAACGGCTGATATTGTGTCCCGGTTAATACCTTCTTTGTAAAAATTAATTCCTGTCTCTACCGTTGGAACAAAATCATCGTCTACTTCGTGAATTGCTTTTGTAATTTTAGAAAAGTATGCCGTGTTGTTTACAAGATCTACTTCCCAACTGCCAATGCGGGCCAGCGTGGTGGCTTTATCCAGGTTGTCTTCCAGGCTTTTTTTCTCTGTAATGTCTTTGGCAACGGCAAACACATGGCCTTCAGGAGATGGTGTTGAACTCCAGGATAACCATTTAACTTTTCCTGTTTTTGTAACAAAACGGTTTTCAAATTGTAGCGTTGTATTTCCAGTCAGCAGTTTACCGGTTGCTTTTATGGTGTTCTCCTTTTCATCGGGATGAACAAATTCGATAAAAGGTACAGACAGCAATTCCTGCTGGCTATAACCAAGCAATTCACTTGCCGCCGGATTTATTTTTGTAAAGTATCCTTCTTTATTGGCCATGCAAATAATGTCGGGCGCAAAGGTAAAAACCTGGTTCAGTTCCTGTTCCAATTGGTTGCGTTTTATTTCTGCACTGAGCTGTGAACAAAGGTTTTCAAATATCGAATTGTAATTGTAATGCCATACATGATCATTGTCTACACCCAGCAATAATACCCCGATTACTTCATGTTGATACAACAATGGAAAAGTTTGTACAGACTTCAGGCCTGCTTCTTTGCCGGCATCTTTGCGCAGGAACTTTTCCTGCAACTTTAAGTTATTAAAGTACTGGCTTGTTCCCGACTGCCATGTAACACCTGGAAGTCCTTCTCCTTTTTTTAAACTTGTAACTTCTGCACTATTTTCATAAAACAATGCTGTCACGGGTGTTTCAGTAAAAGCCGCCGCAAGGTCTATTTGTTTTTTTCCTGCATCTGTTAGCCATACTTCGGCTATGATAAACGATCCAAAGCCGGCTATTTTATTCAGCACTTTGCTGAGCTTTTCTTTTAATGCCGCAGGTTCTAAAAATACCTGCCCCACTTCTGCAATCAGTTTCTTTTGAAACTCTTCATTTTTACTTTCCGTTACATCTCTTTCAATCGCTATCAAATGTGTAAACCAGCCTTTTTCATCAGCTACCGGTTTTACAGAAAGGTTTATCCAGAAAGCTTCGCCACTTTTTTTGTAGTTGATGGTAGTAATTTCACAAGGCTGCCAGTTTCGGATGGCTTCACCCAATCGTTTCAATTCAACCTTGTCCGATTTAGGACCTTGCAATATCCGTGGCGATTTTCCAATAACATCCGCAGCCGTATAACCGGTCATTTGTGTAAACGCTTTATTCACATACACAATCCTGGGGCCGGGTTCATTAAAGGGTTCTGCTTCCGTAATCACTACAGCATCACTGGCGCTGGCAATAAATAATTCAAGTAATTTAAGCCTGTTCTCTTCTTCCTTTCTTTTGCTTATGTCCTGCATTGCGCCAACCATTCTTATGGCCTGGCCTTTTTCATTTCGTATTACAAAGCCCCTGTCGGCAACATAGGCATAGGTATTATCAGCCTTTAAAAAACGGTATTCATCCATCCATTTATCCTCTGTACCGTGCGTAACCTGGTACAGGTTTTTGAGTACCCTGCCACTGTCTTCGGGATGTATGTGCTCTCTCCAAAAAAAATTATTGTCTGCCAGTTTTGTTAGCTCAAAACCAAATATGGTTTGCATACCGGCTCCCCAGTACATACCGTCTGCAACCATATTCCAATCCCATATTGCATCGGATGTTGCTTTTGTAACAAACTGAAAGCGTTGGTTACTTTCTTCCATTTCTCTTTCTCTTCTTTTTCTCCCGGTAATATCTCTTATAAAAACAGAAATACCATCACCTGCGGGATATACATGATTTTCCTGCCAAAGGTCCAGGGGTTCATAATAATCCTCGTTCCATTGGTATTGTTTGTCTGCCATTACGGTATGAAAAATATTGTAGGTGCCAGAACCAACTGCGCTGGGAAATACCTCCCATACATTTTTACCAATCAGCGATTCAGGATTTTGATGAATCAATTCTCCCGCAGCTTTATTGATGTAGGTATAACACCAGTTTTTATCCAGCGAAATAAATCCATCATCAATTCTCAATAAAATTTCTTCAACACTGTTTTTAGATTTTAATAATTCACCTGTTCTTTCGGCTACCCGTTCTTCAAGTTCCTGGTTAAGTTTTTCCATTTCAATGGCTACGGCTTTCTTTTGTATAAAGTCAACCCATACTTTCCTGATAAAAACTACCAGAAGGAGAATAGTGAATAGAATTACCCATAACAATATTTTGTTAAGAGCACTTAATTTTTTTTCATTCACCCGCCTTCGCTGATTAAGCAAAATGTTTTCAGTATCCTGTATTTTATCAATCAATACCCTTACATTATCCGTGTATAGTTTATCTAACCCATATACTACGATGGCTTTTGCTGCGGCCGGCCCTTTGTCTTCAAACGCAACTAACATCTGTTCAGAAATGGCTACTCTTTTATCAATGTAATAATATAACGAATCAATGTGTGTTTGCTGAATGGGATTATCAGACGTAAGTGTTTTTAGCTGGCCAAGTTCAATAAAAAGTTGATTTTTGGATTTTATCAGCGGTTCCTGAAAAGTCTTTTGCCCGGTAATTACATATCCCCTTGCACCGGTTTCATTGTCCAGCACCGCCTTTATCAATTTTTCGGAATGCAACAATATTTTCTCTGTACGTGATACCCGGCGAGCCGTATCATCTATATCTTCCGATTGAGAAATTGATACAAAAATAACAATCACAATTGCCATCAAAAGCAACGTAATGACCAATATCAGTAATCGTCCGGTATATAACTTTTTTTTCAAAAGGATAATTTAAGCAGCGTCTGTAATTTAAAGGTTTTCTTTTGAATGCCAGCTGATTAAAATAATTAGGTTGCATAAAATGGAAACAACTATTTGCTAGGTTACACGGGATTGTAGTAAAGCCATTATTTTTTTATTGGCTGCTATGCCGCTGATATTTGGTTCGGCATTTCCATTTTCTATCACAGTTTTTATTATTTCCTATGTCATTCTAAAAAAAAGATGACAGAAATTATGGATCGAAAATGCGGATGCACAAAAAATAGGGGCATCAAAAATTTACCGAATGAAATATTTAGCGGCATTGATTATTTTGTTACACAGCTTTACTCGTTTAATGGGTTTATCAAAGCATTTGGTTAGAGTAAAATACAAAAAAACACCAAAGAAATTTCAAAACAGCAACGCATGATGTGGCGGTTAAAAGTAAGTTTGTTTATTGCCGCAGCCATTCTGCATTAGCAAAATAGATGCATGGTGGGGCATTGAATTGTTGTAATAATATTTTAATGAGCAGGGACAGTAGATCAATTATATATACAATGACAGGACACAATAGCTGATATGAAACAATATCCTTTTCAACACCAGTTACCGGGTATAAAAATTTTCAGGGGGTAAATACCCTGACCTATGGGGAAGCTATCTGGAAGTATCCGAAGGAAAAGTTTACTTATGGCAAATTCAATTTGCAAGATATTGAATAGCATGTTGCAGCAATGAAATAATAGTCAAAAAATAAACGGACAAAAATGACAATAATAACTGAATTAGAAATGTAAGATTATATTCGGCA
>JAYUBR010000198.1:0-2287 GCA_043740775.1 Ferruginibacter sp.
CCTGAAGAACCGGATGAACTGCTGCCTGATGAAGAATTGTTATTGCTTGCAGGTGGTGGCGTATAGGTTCTTTCAGTGGTGGTTTTGTTTGTTGAAGTATTATTGGAACTATTATTATTGTTATTAGATGGAGTAAATACTTTGTTCAATACATTTCCTAATGCACTGGTTCTTGAGTTATTATTATTATAAACTCTCGGTCTGTTAGCAGGTATAGACATTAAAGGGGCATTGAGATTATTGTAATGCTGCGTATAGCCGTTAAGGTTAGTCATTCTGGGAGTACTGTTTTTAATAGTACTTGCTGGTGTAATATACACAGGGTAGGGGCTGTAATATGGGTTGTAATAATAATTACTATAAAAGTCGCTGTAGTAAGGGTTGTAATAATTGCTATAATTATTATAATAACTATGCCTGTTATAAGCACTATAATTATTGTAATAAGAATAGGGACTATAGGCATAATCATTATTCAAATATCTCCACCTGTAATCAGTTATGCCCATCCGTATCATCCTCTCGTCATTGCTGTAATTGTAATATTCATCATTGGCAGACTCTTTTTTGGTTGTTGCTACAGCTTCGCCATAATTACGTGCAGGAGAAAAATATACATCATCGGGTGTTTGGCCGGATTTATACATGGTAGTGCAACTGCTGAAAGCAGCTACAGAAACAGCTAAAAGTAAAAGTTTCGTTTTCATGATAATTTGTTTAAAATTATTGTAAAGTGAAGTTACTATTTTTGTGCGGTTTTATTCAAGATGTTATTGGTTACCTGTAAATATTTGCTACTATAAATATAATGCAACAATCGGGCAAATGCATGTTAAATATGTGCTAAATGCAAATAAGTGTTAGTTTTAAAAGGAAAGTATAACAAGGTGATAACTATTGATCTTACAAACATTCTAAATCAATAAAAAATAATAATAAAAAATAAATGAGCAAGGAAATTACAAGCAGGGCAAATGATTATTCTCAGTGGTACAATGATTTAATTCTTAAGGGCGGGCTGGCAGATTACAGTGCTGTCAGAGGGTGTATGGTAATTAAGCCCTACGGTTATGCTATATGGGAAAACATGCGGGATGAGCTGGATAAAATGTTTAAAGAAACCGGACATGAAAATGCTTATTTCCCCTTATTTGTACCAAAAAGTTTATTTGAAGCAGAAGAAAAAAATGCGGAAGGGTTTGCAAAAGAATGCGCCATCGTTACTCATTACCGGCTTAAAGCCGATCCGGATAATAAAGGAAAATTGATAGTTGATCCAGAAGCAAAATTAGATGAAGAACTGGTAGTAAGGCCAACCAGCGAAGCCATCATCTGGAATACGTACAAGGGCTGGATACAATCTTACAGGGATTTGCCATTGCTGATAAATCAATGGGCCAATGTGGTTCGTTGGGAAATGCGTACCCGTTTATTTTTACGTACTGCTGAGTTTTTGTGGCAGGAAGGTCATACGGCCCATGCCACCAGGCAGGAAGCGGTAGATGAAACGGTGCAGATGCTGAATGTATATGCAACCTTTGCAGAAGATTTTATGGCAATGCCGGTAATTAAAGGCGTTAAATCTGCCAACGAACGTTTTGCTGGCGCCGAAGATACTTATTGCATTGAAGCGCTGATGCAGGATGGCAAAGCCTTACAGGCCGGGACCTCTCATTTTTTAGGACAAAATTTTGCGAAAGCATTTGATGTAAAATTTGCCGACAAAGAAAATAAGCTGGATTATGTATGGGCCACCAGTTGGGGAGTAAGTACCCGCCTGATTGGAGCGTTGGTGATGGCACACAGCGATGACCAGGGTTTAATTTTACCTCCAAAATTAGCGCCTATCCAGGTAGTGATTGTGCCAATTTTTAAGGGAGAAGAACAAAAACATCTCATTGATGAAAAAGTGAAAGTGTTGCAGCAACAATTAAAGATGGCCGGTATAAAAGTGAAGTATGACGACAATGATAATAATCGCCCCGGCTGGAAATTTGCAGAATATGAAATGAAAGGAGTGCCTGTTCGCATTGCCATCGGTGCACGGGATATTGCAAGCAATGTGGTGGAAGTGGCCAGAAGGGATACAAAAGAAAAAGTAAGCATGAGCATTGACGGCCTGGCAGAAAATATCATTGAATTACTAAACAACATTCAAACATCGATTTACAACAAAGCAAAAAGTTTCAGGGATGAGCATATTACAAATGCCAATACCTGGGATGAATTTATTCAGTTGCTGGATGAAAAAACCGGCTTTATAGCTGCCCACTGGGATGGTACGCCG
>JAYUBR010000199.1:0-7636 GCA_043740775.1 Ferruginibacter sp.
TTTTTTTACCCTTGCTTTTTATTTCGCAAATATTGTTTGCACAAAAAGTAAAACCATCAGCCAATAAAAATGCCGTACTCGCTTCTGTTGAAAAACACCGGCAGGAATTAATTGCACTCAGCGATCAGATATGGGGCTTTGCAGAAATTGCCATGCGGGAAACAAAATCTTCCAAAGTGCTGGCCGACTATACCGAAGCGCAGGGCTTTAAAGTAACAAGAGGTGTTGCCGAAATACCTACCGCTTTTATTGCAGAATTCGGCAAAGGTAAACCAATCATTGGGGTATTGGGTGAGTTTGATGCATTGCCCGGTTTATCGCAAAAAGCCCAGCCCACCAAAGAAGCATTGGCAGCAGGTGCGCCAGGCCATGGTTGCGGCCACAACATGTTTGGTGCCGGCAGTCTGGGTGCAGCACTGGCAATAAAAGAACTGATTGCAGCAGGCAAATTAAAAGGCACAATCCGGTTTTATGGTACCCCTGCAGAAGAGGATCTTGCAGGCAAAGTGTACATGGCAAGGGCTGGTTTATTTAACGACCTGGATGTATGTTTAGACTGGCACCCTGATTATGAAAACAAAGCCAATATGCAAAGCTCGCAGGCGGTTACAGATTATACCATTTCATTTAAAGGTAAAAGTGCACATGCCGCAGCAGACCCATGGAATGGCCGCAGTGCACTGGATGCTGCGGAGCTGTTTAATGTAGGCGTTAATTTTTTAAGGGAACATGTGAAACCCAGCGTACGCATGCATTACGTGTATACCAAGGCAGGCAAAGTACCCAATGTTATACCGGATGAAGCCAGCGTTTGGTTATGGATACGCGACAGTAAAAGAAGTGGCGTAGCCGAAGTGAGTGAACGCATGAAAGACATTGCCAAAGGTGCCGCACTGATGGCGGGCGTACAATACGAAGTGAAATTAAACAGTGGTTTGTACGAATTACTGATTAATGAAACCGGGGCAAAAGCTTTACAAAATAATATGAATTTTGTTGGGCCTGTAACCTATACAAAAGAAGAACTGGCATTCGGCGATACGATCATGAAAGAATACGGGCTGGAAACAAAAGGAATTAATGGAAATATTAAACCACTGGAGACCACCAAAACCGATCCCGCAGGTGGATCTACCGATGTGGGAGACGTAAGTTATATAGTTCCTGAAATTACTTTATTAGCCACTACTGCTCCATTCGAAGCACCCTGGCATTCGTGGGTGGTGGTGGCCTGCGGCGGAATGAGTATCGGCCATAAGGGAATGTTGTTTTCATCAAAGGCACTGGGTACAACGATGGTTGATTTGTTTGAAAATGAAAAATTACGCACTGAAATAAAAGAAGAATTTTTAAAAAGAAAAGGAAAGGAAGTGTGGAAAGCCATGTTACCGGATGGCCCGCCACCTGTACCACAAGATTAGTCTGCTGACAGAGAGCCAATTTATTTTTTGGTGGCAGGATAACTTCGTTTCAGGCAGTTGTATTTAATTTAAAAAAAATGAAAATTTTGTAGCTTTAAAACAGTTTAAGACAACTGAAAAAAAAGGGAATTAACCCGTCTTTCTATTTCAAACTTAATCATGTCTCAATCCCGCCAACCCGCCGCCATTATGTTTACCGACATTGTTGGGTACACTGCATTGATGGGAGAAGATGAACAAAAAGCATTTGAACTATTAAATAAAAACAGGCTAATACAAAAACCCATCATTGAACAATATAATGGCAGGTGGATAAAAGAACTGGGCGATGGTATAATGGCCAGTTTTAATACTGTTTCTGATGCAGTAAATGCAGCGATAAAAATAATGGAAGTCTGCAATGCTGCAAAGGATTTTCAATTGAGAATTGGTATTCACCAAAGTGAAGTGGTTTTTGAAAATGAAGATGTATTTGGCGATGGTGTAAATATTGCTTCACGGATTCAATCTGCTGCGAAGCCAGGATGCATCTATGTTTCGGAATCGGTGCACCACAATGTTTCTAATAAAAAAGATATTCATACAAAATTTATAAAAGAAGAAACATTAAAGAATGTAAAAGAACCTTTGCGCATGTATGAAGTGATAATAACAAACAGTTCGGGCTTACCAGTTGAAAATAAAATGAAAAATATTTCACAGAATAGTATTGCCGTTTTACCATTTGCCAACATGAGCAGCGATCCTGAACAGGAGTATTTCAGCGATGGCATCAGTGAAGAGATCATCAACATGCTGACACAGGTACCGGGATTAAAAGTAGCCGGGCGCACTTCTTCATTTTCTTTCAAAGGAAAGAACCAGGACCTGAGAGTTATTGGTGAACAACTAAGTGTGAATCATATTCTCGAAGGCAGCGTTCGTAAATCAGGAAATAAATTACGCATCACTGCGCAGTTGATTAAAGTATCAGATGGTTATCATTTGTACTCGGAAAAATTTGACAGGGAACTGGAAGATATTTTTGAAATACAGGATGAAATTTCGCTGGCAATTTTAAATGTCATTAAAATAAAATTATTTGCAGAAGAGAAGCAAGCTGTACTGAAACGATATACAGATAACACGGATGCGTATCAGCTTTATCTTCAGGGGCGTTTCCATTACAATAAGTGGGCAGGACTTGAAGGCTATAATAAAGCAATTGAATATTATATACAGGCAATTGAAAAAGATCCCGAATATGTTTTGGCTTATACGGGACTTGCTGCCTGTTACCTTAATTTATGGTTCTTTAGTCATCTCACCCCGGATGAAAGCCTGCCAAGAATGAAAGAAGCGACCGTAAAATCTCTTTCCGTTGATGATGAAATTGCAGAAAGTCATGTATCGCTGGCAAGAATGAAATTTTGGTATGAATGGGATTTTAAAAGTGCAGACAATGAATTTAACAGAGCTATTGATTTGAATCCAAATCATGCAGAAGCTCATGAACAGTATGGTATGTTTTTAGGTATAACAGAAAGAAAAAAAGATGCGGAAGTCCAGGCAAAAAATGCCCTTGGATTAGATCCTTTTTCATTGATGAATAATTGGGGTGCCGGATGGATTTACTGGATGATTGGAGATTACTTCCGCATGTATCAACAGGGAAAAAAACTGATTGAACTGGCATCAGATTTTTATGGTGGACACCTCATACTTGGAACTGAAATGTGGACCACGCGTAAATTTGATGAGGCTGTAGCAGAAATTGAACTGGCTGTAACCCAAAATTATGGCTCATTTACGTTATCCTGACTTGGTTGCTTATTGGGAGTTGCAGGTAAACAGGAGAGGGCGATGGAGATATTAAATAAATTGCTGGAAATGGAAAAGACTTCCACAGTTGGAAGTTTTGATATGGCAATTGTTTATGCAGGATTAACAGAAAAAGGTAAAGCGCTTGAATACTTTCAAAAGGGGTTCGAAAAGCATGAGGGCATGATGGTTTTTCTCAAGCATTGGTCGAAAATTATTCCATGGTTTAAAACAGACCCGCAAATCATTGCTTTAGCAAAAGAAATCGGGCTGCCCTGATTGGATAAATTTGCCAAGAAGGAAATTTAGTTTGCTGTTACTTTGAGAACTTACATCAATAGATTTAAATGTGATTTATTATTGATGTAATTGAGGCAGCCGGCAATTAAATGTTCAGAACATTTCAGATTGTTTATTCTTAATCTTCATATAAAATTTAACGAGCCATGAACAATTTTAAATTTCAACTTGAACACATTTTTACATATGGTGCCTTATTGCAAAGTCCTGAAGTGATTGGGCCGGTAGCCGAAGGTATCAAAGTAAATTTTTACGCTTTGGGCGGAGAGATGACCGGGCCCAAACTGAATGGTAAATGCCGGGCCGTTGGCGGCGACTGGCTTACTTTGCGTACAGATGGTGTTGCCATCCTTGATGTAAGAACAACACTTGAAACCAATGATGGGGCGCTTATTGCTATCAATTATACAGGGGTGGGAGATTTAGGCCCCGATGGGCACAAACTTTTTCTGGAAGGGAAATTGCCTCCCCGTTTGACTCTGCAGGTTGTACCCAGGTGCCTGACTGCACATCCTGACTATCTCTGGCTAAACCGGTTACAATGCCTGGGAATTGAAGAAGTTAATATGGAAAAATCATATGTCAGCTATGATATCTATGCTGTAAGAGGCTGATTGTTTTTTTAATTTTCGGGGAAATATCGCAACATCATTTTAATACTGACAAAATCACTACCTATTTTATTTTTCAATAGGTAGTTATTCTTTTGCCCGATAAAATATTATGCTGTATTGATAAAGTACTGATTATATTCAATGGGTGTATATTCGAAGTAAGAATAAAATTATGCTGAATCAAATATCTGATCAAACCCGCCAGCTCGCTGCATCATGTCAAATTTACAGTGCTTGTAATAATAAATTTGTAACTTTATTTTTCAATATTTTTTTATGTCAGTTTCATTATTAAACAGGATAACCATCAACCCGGAAATAGCGCATGGTAAGCCTACCATCCGCAACAAAAGGTATACAGTGGAAGGATTGTTGGAGTACCTGGCAGCCGGAGACAATATCGAAGACCTGCTGAAAGAGTTTCCTGATTTGGAGAAAGAAGATTTTCAGGCATGCCTGCAATATGCCCTTTTAAATATGAAACATAAATATGCAGAAATAAAAGCAGCATGAAGTTTTTATTAGATGCACAACTGCCGCCTTCGCTAAAACAACTTTTTATTGATAAAGGATACGATTGTATCCATACCCTTTGACCTGGAACACGGCAATGATACTCCCGATAAAATAATCAATAAAATATCTGTTGCTGAACAAAGAATTTTGATTACTAAAGACAGTGATTTCTTTGATAGCTTTATTATCAGGAAAGAACCCTATAAATTAATATTGGTTAAGCTGGGCAATACCTCAAGAAAAGAATTGATACAATTTTTCTACGACCGATTCTATGAAATAATTGAAAAGATAAAATTGGAAGATATGATTCTGTTGAGTACAAACTAATAAAAGGAATTTTCTTACAACGATTTTGATTACCTTCCTTGTCAATGATTCACTAATGCCTTACTCCGCCAACTTGCCGCCATTATGTTTACCGATATTGTCGGGTACACAGCATTGATGGGTGATTATGAACAAAAAGCATTTGAACTCTTAATCCTGTTTTATTAATCTCCCAAAAAACAATATTTTTTTAACCACTTTCCATTATTTTGTTTATTTTGTTACTTTAAAGAAAGACAACATTATTATATCCATTTATTTCGTTCCCCTCTTCTTCTTTTCTTCTCTGCTATACTGATGTTATCTTTCATATCTCCTATCGAAAAAATGTGTGTTTGATTGTGTGATATTTTTATCAGCTAAATCATTATTTGCGGCACTGCTATGCAGTAGTTGCAATAACCCTTTCGCTTTAATATTTCAATATCTATTCTGGTAAAAACCTGGTGAGGCCGTCTCTCATTTTTAACCATTTTAAACGATAAATCATGCTGCACACAAACAAAAAAAATTCCATTCTCTTTGCCAAAAAATTATTAGAAGCTCACATGAATGAGCCGGAAGAAACAAAAATTAAATTGCAGGGCGCTGGGGGAGAAACCATTGAAGCATTGTTTTTGGGAACAAGAGGTGGCAATGCAAAATATATGCAGGAACTGATGCAATATGCCGTACAGGGAAATGTTGATTACAGAAAAAGTTATTTTCCTCAAGACCCCGATTACATTAACCAAACCATACAGCAATCCCCGGGATTTATTGATACATTAAAGTTTATGGGGTACGAGTATGATAAACTGATTACACAATTAAAAGAATCAGGAACGTTTTTCAGCATGCGTACCATTGGGCACATGCTGTGGGATACTACTATACCAGGCATACTCGGCTATTTTGCTGCCTTGCTTTACAATCAAAATAATGTGGCTGCAGAAGCATCGCCTGTTACAACATTACTGGAAATGCATGTAGGAAATGAATTGTGTAAAATGCTGGGATATGCGGTGAACCCCATTGGTGCAAAACCCGGTGAGTTTAATATGGGTGCAAACACAGTTACCGGCTGGGGGCATATTACCTGCGATGGTTCTGTGGCAAACCTGGAAGGATTATGGATGGCAAGAAATTTAAAATTCTATCCCGTTAGTGTGAGAGCAGCAATACAAAATGAAGCCGCGTTTCAAGGCATAAAGAATTTCCAGGTTACCTTATTAAATGGCAGTAAAGCTGCCTTGGTAAACCTCGATGACTGGACCATTTTAAATCTTCCGGTTGATGAAGTGCTTGCCATACCAAATAATATTGCCACTCAATATAATATTGACCCAACAATAGTAAGTAATACCATTGCAAATTACACGGTGCAAAATATCGGCTATCATGATATTCTCTCTAAATATTTGCCAACCATTAATCAAACCCCGGTATCGCTTTGCTCGGCTACCCGGCACTACTCCTGGCCAAAGGGTGCAGCCATCCTTGGTATTGGCGCCAACAACATGATAAGCATACCGGTTACCTTAAAAGCAAGAATGGATCTCGATCAACTGCGGCACACGCTTGGGCAATGCCTGCTACAAAAAATTCCGTTAATGAATGTGGTGGTAATTATTGGTACCACTGAAGAAAGTGCAGTTGACCCATTAAAAGATGTGCTTGCCATAAGAGATGAATACCGCCTGCAGGGATTGGAATTTGCTATACATGCAGATGCAGCATGGGGTGGTTATTATAAAACAATGCTGAACAGTAATGATGAAAGCAACCCTGCATTTTTTACACATATAGATGAAGCCGCCATGGCAGCATTGCCCATGAGCATTTATGTAACAGAGCAATATAAGGTGATACAAAAAGCAGACTCTATAACCATTGATCCGCACAAATCAGGCTATGTTCCCTACCCTGCCGGTGGCTTGTGTTACCGTAATTCTGCCATGCGAAACCTGGTATCTTTTACAGCTCCGGTTGTTTATCATGGCGGTGTAGATCCCACTGTTGGGGTGTATGGTGTTGAGGGATCCAAGCCCGGTGCTGCAGCAGCGGCAGTATATTTCAGCCATAAAGTAATACGCCCCAATACAGATGGCTACGGAAAAATTTCCGGCGAATGTTATTTTAATGCAAAGCGGTTGTATGCTGCATTGGTTTGCATGAACATTGCAGGCTTACCATTTTTTGTTGTGCCGCTGTTACCCATCCCCGCAATACAACAGGGCAAAAGCCAGGCAGAAGTACAAAAGCAATATGAATTTATCAGGGATAGAATTGTAAATAAAACCAATGCGCAGTTACTGGCCGATGCCGAAGCATTTACTTTATTTAAAGAATTGGGCGGCGATCAAACCATTATTACTTACATGTATAATTATTACAACAATGATGGTAAGGCAAATTCAAGTATGAAAAATGTAAACGCATTAAATGATGCGGTGTACCGTGCATTCAGTTTTAAACCCGGTGAAAAATTTACGGAGAATACAGAGATAGTTGTAACTTCTTCATCATTTACAAGAGAAAATTATGGAAACGAACTGGTAGATAGTTTAAGGCAGCGCCTCGGCGTTGTTGACGGGTATGATGATCCCATTGATTTTATTATTTCCACCATTATGAACCCCTGGCTAAGCAATACGGTAAATGGTTCTTTTATTC
>JAYUBR010000200.1:0-2283 GCA_043740775.1 Ferruginibacter sp.
AAGAATTGCGGTGCGATAAAAAATTTACCTACGAAATAAATATAGCAGATGATATCCTGAATGGCGATTATAAGGTACCCCCTCTCGTCATTCAGCCATTTGTAGAAAATGCCATTCATCACGGCTTACTAAATAAAATAGAAAGCGACAGGAAATTAAAAATTGATGTAACAGTCATAGGCAATTATATTCACTATGCCATTGAAGATAATGGAGTAGGCAGAGCAAAAGCTGAATCTTACAAACAATTAAATAAACCTGCCCATGAGTCCATGGGTATGCAGATTACAACAGACAGAATTAATTTATTTAACCAAAGCAGGAATGGCGCAGTAAAAATTACAGATATTGTAAATGAATATCATCAACCCGCAGGAACAAAAGTTGAAGTTGCACTTATTAATCAATCATAAAATAAAAAATGCTTACAGCAATCATTATAGACGACGAAAGCAGCAGCCGCAATGCATTGAGACAAAAACTTATCAATCATTGTGCGGATATAATTGTTATTGCGGAATGTGAAAATGGCGAAGAAGGCATAAAAAATATAGAAGAAAAAAATCCGGATATAATTTTTTTGGATGTGGAAATGCCCCGTATGAATGGGTTTACCATGTTACAACAACTGCATAACAGGAATTTTGAATTGATATTTATAACTGCTTACGATCACTATGCCATAAAAGCAATAAAGTTCAGCGCCCTGGATTACCTTGTAAAACCTTTTGAAGTAGCCGATCTAAAGTCAGCAGTAGAAAAAGTTGTGCAAAGAAGAAATCAGGCCCACCGGAATGATCGCCTGGAATTACTGTTGCAAAATTTTATGCTTGAAAAAAAAGAACAGCAGCGGATTGCCATACCATCTATGGAAGGCTTACAGTTTGTTAACATGAATGATATTATTTATCTGGAGGCCCAAAGTAATTATACCATCATCTTTTTAAATGATTCTTATAAAATCACTGTTTCAAAAACATTAAAAGATTTTGAAGAATTATTACCACCTGCTGTTTTTATCAGAATTCATCATTCGCATATCATTAATAAAAATGCCGTGGAAAAATATATAAAAGGAGAAGGCGGCCAGGTGATGATGAAAAACGGCATTATGCTTGATGTTGCCCGGCGCAAGAAAGATGAGTTTATGAGAGCGATTGGGTATTAACCCGAAAAATATAAAGGACTTATATTTGCAGCATGGAAAAATTCTTAGGCGAACTGTTTGCGGGCCAGCAATATGATGAAAACAATTTTTTTTTAATCGCCGGTCCGTGTGTGGTAGAAGATGAAGCTTTGGTAATGGAAGTGGCCGATAAAGTGTACACTATTTGCCGCAGGCTGGGCATACCTTATATTTTTAAAGCCAGTTACCGCAAGGCCAATCGTACCAGTGGTAATTCATTTGAAGGTATTGGCGATATTGCTGCGCTCACCCTCTTAAAAAAAGTTGGTGAAACCTATCAGTTACCCACCACATCCGATATTCATGCGCATGAGGAAGCTGCATTGGCTGCAGATTATGTAGATGTGTTACAGATACCCGCTTTTTTATGCAGGCAGACCGACCTGTTACTGGCAGCAGCCGCAACAGGTAAAATTGTGAATGTAAAAAAGGGCCAGTTTGTAAGTGGCCCGTCCATGAAATTCGCGGTAGAAAAAATAAAAAATGCGGGTAACGAAAAAGTGATACTCACCGAAAGAGGCAATACATTCGGCTACCAGGATATTGTGGTTGACTATCGGAATATCCCGCTGATGGCGGCGCACGGTGTGCCGGTGGTAATGGATTGTACACATAGTTTGCAACAGCCCAATCAAACCTCGGGGGTAACTGGTGGCAACCCGCAGTTAATAGAAACAATTGCCAAAGCCGCCATAGCAACGGGTTCCCACGGATTATTTATTGAAACACATCCTAACCCTGCCGTGGCCAAAAGTGATGGCGCTAATATGCTGCGCCTGGATTTACTGGAGCCTTTATTAGAAAAATTAGTGCGTTTACGGGTTGCCGTTAGTTAGTTTTGTGGAACGGGGTAAAAAAAAATCCCGATAAAATCGGGATAAATACACTCGCAATCCAGAGGTTAGCAATTTGGTTTACTGTAATACCATGTATTACAAATAGCTTAGGAATTGAACAAAAAACGGGGGTGTGATATGTGCATCACAATTTTGTAAAATAAAGGTAGGCATTGTGTCATCTGCACACATGATTGCATCGGACATAAAAATAACCGTAAAAGTTTTTTTCTTCTGCGGCCTATACTTTTCCCGGCAGCA
>JAYUBR010000201.1:0-2281 GCA_043740775.1 Ferruginibacter sp.
AAAACGATGAAACAACAAATTGAATGGATTGACAAAAAGAATGATAAAGAAGTTTCTTTAAATTTGGTAAAATACAAGGCCGACCTTCAGCAAATGAAAGTGGCTTATAAGCAACTGGATAGTTTATATAAATTGCCCAAAGAAATGAATGTGCTCAATAGCTCATCCGATACAGTTGGCTTAAGTGCTGATAAAGATAAACAGGAAAGAAATAAGCAGTTTTTAAACCGCTTGAAAGGAGATGTTTATATTGATGAAACCGTTAAGGTGATGAATAATATGATCAACCAAACCAATGTTGCATTGAATGCTGCAGGGGAATCTTCAAAAAAGAATTGATTAATCTGTATTGTCTTTAAATAGGTTGACAGCTTTTAAAATATTTCCCGGTTGCCTCAGGTAGCCGGGATTTTTTGTAAATGTACACTATCTGGTGTTTTCATATTTAGTGTGATACTACTAATTGGGAAAAATATTAATTGACATGAGTTTTGCGTCTTCCCATAAAAAATTAAAGGTAGTCTATCCGAAAAAGTATAACTACACAATCCTGCCTATAAATTTACCAATGCGTTGATGGGATTGCGATGCCTTGTATGCTCAATTTCGCATACAGTTTTCAGAATATCATTTACCGAGTCTATGACCCCCTCTAATTTGTAACAATAATTTATAGACTTTTTGAGGGATGAGTAGTTAACTTAAACAGCTTCCTAATCTTCTTTTCTAATTCAGCTATTTTTTTATCAGGTGCATGCTTCTTTGTGATAGAAGTATTTTGATGCCAATTTAACCTTCCATGTTTTCTTAGCCAAGTTAAAATGGGACTTCTGGCCTGAATCCCATACTTACAACAAGCAGTATGTTGAGAAAGCTCCTTACTTTCTACTTCTTCTACAACTTCTAATTGGAAGGCTAAGGTGTAGTTTTTTTAGTCCGCAGGGGAACTCTGAATTGTCCTTTATTCATAAGTGTGGATACTAATTTTGTGTAAACCTATTTAGGACAATACATTAAAAAATATTTTTACGATGTCGCTTTTGCTTCTGGTAAAATATCCCATACCAATGCACTGGCTCCAAGTATAGCAGCGTCGGCTTCTTTTAATTCACTGAATAACAGTTTAACTTTATTTTGAAAAATGGGCAGCAGGTTAGCTTCCATGTGTTTCCTGGTTGGGTTCAGCAACAGTGGGCCGGCCTTGGTGAGACCGCCAAATAATACAATGGCTTCGGGTGAAGAGAACATGATAAAATTAGCCAGTGATTCACCCAGTATCTGTCCTGTAAATTCAAAAATACGGTTGGCAATGCCATCCCCCTGCATGGCACAATCGTATACTGTTTCGCTGGTTAATTCGTTGATAGTGTAGTTGCGCAGAAGGCTCGGCACTTCAGGATGCTCCGTAAGCATTTCAATGGCTGTTTCCCTTACACCGGTTGCAGACGCATATGCTTCAAGACTTCCATGTGCTCCGGTGCTTTTATGTGTCCGGCCGCCAGGGCGAATAATGGTGTGCCCAAGCTCGCCTGCAAAGCCATCATAGCCTACTACAATTTTTCCGTCAATCACAATGCCACTGCCAACACCGGTACCCAAAGTAATGGTTATAAAATGCTTGATTTCTTTTGTAATACCATACATCATTTCGCCTACTGCTGCTGCATTGGCATCATTGGTCAATATTGTTTTAAGGCCAAATTTTTTATGCATTAAATCAGCAATCGGAATAATGCCTTTCCATCTTAAATTCGGCGCATATTCAATTGTGCCGGTATAGAAATTGCCATTAGGGGCACCCATGCCAATGCCAACAAATTTTTCAAAGCCCCCAGCTCTTTCCACCATTGGCAACAATTTGGCACACAGGTCGTCTATAAAATCTTCCACCACGTCGTGTGCATTACTGGGGATACGATCCTGCTCTAAAATTTCGCCATGGCGGTTTACAATGCCAAATTTGGTGGTTGTACCACCAACATCAATACCTATTGCGTATGGTTTGCGCATAAAATGATTTAAAATTATTAAACATCAAAAAATAGCAGCGCATGCTGCTGTAACTTATTTTACCTCAATGCCCGCCTTCTGCATTCAATGCATCGTAATCGATACCCTGTGATTTCAAGACGGCTTTAGCCCTTATGGCATAGAATGCAAGGTACGCAAAACAGGCAACGCCTACGATGTAACTAAACTGAATACCTGTTTTATCTGCCAGCCATCCCTGCAATGCACTTACTAAACCTCCCCCCATAATCATCATAATTAATAAGCTGCT
>JAYUBR010000202.1:0-7593 GCA_043740775.1 Ferruginibacter sp.
ACCAGCCGGGCACAGGGGCTACCCTTAACCGTTGAAAAATACCCTTATCACGGTCACGTGCAATGGCGTTTGAATAACCCATCAGTCCGATGGCATTGAGACCAATGGTGATGCAGTTGGATAATACAAAGGCACCGCCCAGTTTATCCACCAGGCTTTTCCAGGAAATAAGGATAACAACTGGTACCAGCAGTATAAGCAATACCGATTTGCGGTTGCGCCACTGTGTTGTAAAATCTCCCCGCAATAAAGCGCTTAAAGCGGATGCAGTAGAAGGTATGGATACTTGCATGTTTATTTATTTTTATGAGCGTATAGTCATTCCCGTTAGACCGATAAAAACATCTTCCAGTGTAATCTTTCCTTTGCGGGAAGCTTTGATTACTGCGGCATCGTTGCGGTGATGATCAATCAATGCCTGCGGTGTATCAATAGCAATGATGTGCCCATGATCTACAATGGCAATGCGGTCGCATACCGCCTCGGCTTCTTCCATTGAATGGGTGGTAAGTACAATGGCATGTCCTTTCTCTCGCAGGTCTTCCATTTTTAACCATAACTGGCGGCGGCTTTGCGGATCAAGGCCTGTGGTAGGTTCATCTAATAAAACCAATGGTGGCTGGTGTATTAAAGCTATTATCAGCGACACCCGTTGTTGCTGTCCTCCCGATAATTGTCCAAAACGCTTGGCAGCGGCATCTTCCAATTGAATACCGGCAAGTATACCAACGAGTTTATCTTTCGGCATTGGTACACCGTAAATACCTGCGTACAATTGTATAATTTCTGCTACCGAAAGTTCAGGCTGAAAACTGGTAGCCTGCAACTGAACACCCATGCTGGCTCTTACCTGCAACGGATGTTCTTTGCGGCTGTAACCTGCTACCGTTATTTTGCCAGACTGTGGTTGCAGCAATCCTTCTATTGAACTGAGGGTACTGGTTTTGCCGGCTCCATTGGGACCAAGCAAACCAAAGATCTCACCCGGCTTTACTTCAAAACAAATGTTTTTAACAGCCTGAAAATTACCATAAAAAACATTGAGGCCTTCTACTTTCAATAAGGCATCAGAAGAAGATGAATGCATGTGAACGTTGTTTAAATCAGTCCTGAAAAATGGAGGTTAGATCCAATAGTGACCTCTCTGTCAAGATGCACTAAAGATACAATGCTCATTTAATACATAAATTGATGGATATATAATATTTGATAACCGGTAATTGAAAATATAACTGTTTGAAATCTTTGTCAAACTAAAATATACATAACCTGCTGTATGAAATGAAATATTGTTTTTGCTGGAAAGAATGTCTTCGCTTAAATATGGCCAGTAACTAAAGGCTTGGGGAAAGTTGCAAATAATTAAATGCATCGTATATTCATATTTATTTAATTGTTGACAAATAAAAACAGAAAACGATTAAATTACAAAAACAACCGCTTAATAATTTGTTATGAAAAAATACTTAGCCATCACTGTATTCCTTTTTTTAACGGCTGCTTTAAAAGCCAATATACGTTTGCCCAACGTGATTAATAATAACATGGTTTTGCAACAGCAATCTTCTGTAAAACTATGGGGCTGGGCCGGGCCTGCTGAGAAAATATATGTTACTACTTCATGGAATAATAAGACAGATTCTGTTGTTACTACCAGGGATGCCAACTGGATGCTTACTGTTAAAACACCCGCCGCAGGCGGCCCTTACAACATTACATTAAAAGGTGCGAATACAATCGTATTAAACAATGTGCTGATTGGCGAAGTATGGGTTTGTTCAGGTCAATCTAATATGGAAATGAATGATGGCTGGGGAGGCATATCAGATATAAAAGCAGCATTGGCCACATGCGCCAACAGCAATATCAGGTTCTTTACCATTCCTAAAGCTACTTCCGGATATCCCCAGGATAATTGTGGTGGCGAATGGATTGGCTGTGATTCCAATACCCTAAAAAGTTTTAGTGCGGTTGCTTATTTCTTTGGTAAAAAACTGAATACGGACATGAATGTACCCATTGGGTTGATCAGCACAAACTGGGGCGGTACGCCCGCAGAAACATGGACGGAAACTGAAGCGGTTAACAATGATGCTGAGTTGAAAGCCGCTGCAGCAAAACAACAGCCTAATGATTGGTGGCCCTATTTACCGGGTGCCGCATTCAACGGTATGATTGCACCCATCACCAGTTATAACATTGCAGGTGCCATCTGGTACCAGGGCGAAGGCAATACCATTGCGCCGGATACCTACGGTAAATTATTAACTACTATGATTGGAACCTGGCGCAAAGCATGGAATAAGGAGTTACCATTTTATTATGTTCAGATAGCGCCTTTTACCTACGGAAATAAATTCATTTCCTCCATTGTGCGGGAGCAGCAAACAAAGGCAATGGCCTATCCAAATACAGGCATGGTGGTAATAACCGACCTGGTGGATAATGTAAAAAACATTCATCCAAAAGGCAAGCGGCTGGTGGGTGAACGCCTTGCCAACTGGGCGCTTGCACAAACCTATCACAAAGACGGAATTGTGTATAAAAGTCCCTTGTATAAAAGTTTGGAGGTGCAGAAAAATAAAGCCACTATAACTTTTGACAATGCCCCCAATGGACTTAAAACAACGGGGCAAAACATCATAGAAGTTTATGTTGCCGGCGCTGATAAAATATTTTATGTTGCCACCGCAAAAATAGACAAAGACAAACTGGTTGTTTACAGCCCCAAGGTGGCACAACCTGTAGCGGTGCGGTTTGCATTTAGTAATGCAGCTATGGGCAATTTGTTTAGCAAAGAAGGTTTGCCGGTGAATCCTTTCAGAACGGATAATTGGGAGCTGGATAGAAGCAAAGAGTAAACGAATGTGTAATGTGATCAGAGAGTCAGGGTTAACACATTTAAAATTAATACTGATATTTTGCAGCAATGGATTTCGATTCGTTGCTTTATTTTTTTGTCTTCATTGCCCTGTATTTTTCATTAAATGTTTTGATTATCCGCCTTCGCTTTTAGTTTGTATTACAGCATTATTTTAACCTCCCGTGCTTTATTGAGCAGCGGGAATTATTTGTACAACTGCTTTTATATTGTGTAAAGATTTACGCTAATTTTATTTTAGCAATCGTACTTTATTGCAAGCTGAAAATTATTTGTCAACAAAAATAAAATAAAGTTGTGACGGGTGCTGCATTTTAGGATGCATCCCTATTTCAACCCTCTAAAAAAGTATCTGGCTCAGTTTTTATCTCTTTACCATAAAACACTAAATGCTAAAAGTTCCCACGGGAAATTATCCTCAGTATGCATCATGCCAACCGGGTTTTTCAATCTGCGAATTTATTCTAAACAATCATCAATCTATTACACATGAAAAAGTTCAAACTGCTAACAGTAGCCATTGCTATGTCTGCTATTTTAATCACTGGTTGTAAAAAAGAAACCAGTACTTACAACAATCCTCCCTTGCACGAAGAGAGCAATACTTTATCAAAAACAGCCAGCCTTATTTCTCCTGAATTAAAAGCAAAGCTTACCAAATTGCGAGCTTCCTTGCCGGCTGGTTATGAGCAAAGAGTGCAAAAAAATTCAGCATTATTATTAACGATGCACCCTCAATATCAGTACATGGTTCAAAGGGCGTTCAATGCGATTTCGCCAACTAGCTGCAATGACAATACCGCATTGAACCAGTGGCTGGGCCTTCAAATGGCAGATTGGGACAGCAATATTATTTTCTTTGCAGTAGTAACCGGCATGCTCAATTTCCCTCCATAAGACGCATTATTATTTGAAAACAGTGCTGCGATACAGTACTTTGGTATAAATGGTGATTACACTCAAACACTCAACAAAACTTTTAAGGACCTGAAACAGTTTTGGAATATTCAATCTGATGGGATTGTATTAACAGGGATGCATGGAAGTATTTTGCGTAACAGGGGTAAACTTATCACGATGGATATAGTTCTTTATGGCGACAATCAAACAACAGCAACATTCAATGCGGACTTAATTCTTTCTTTATTAAAAGATGTGCCGCAATACAAAAACGGCGACCATCCTATTTTCTCTTTCAATTCTTTTGCACAAACGGCATTTACTTTTTCACCGTATGGAATAGTTCCTGCAAAAATTGTTATGGGAGACGGAATTATGCAGGACTTTACCGCCATAGGCTATGATGACGTAGTTCCACAGGCAATACTTGCCCACGAATTTGGCCACCAGGTTCAATTTCAGTTGGGGGTATACGGTAATGTAAGCAGCGCCGAAGCTACCCGGAGAACAGAGTTAATGCCGATGCGCATTCTGCTTACTATCTGTCTCATGCAAGGGGTGCGGCTATGCAGTGGAAAAGGGTTCAGCAGTTTTTGCAGGTATTTTTTAATATAGGAGATTGCCAGTTTACCAGCGATGTCCATCACGGAACACCTTCGCAAAGAATGGCAGCGGCACAATGGGGTTACAGCGTTGCCAACGATGCACAAAAACAAGGACAGATATTAACAAGCAAAGCATTTACAACTCTTTTTGAAGCGCAGTTACCAGCCATACTTACACATTAAAAACAATAAAGAAACGGCGGGTGAAAATTCGCCCGTTCATAATTTAATCACGGAAGGCTATGCATCTGTCAATATACTAAAGACTCCGCTCATATGCACTGTGCCCGTAAACCTTCGGGAACAGGAACATTTAGCAACCTCCGTTAAGCACCTGACTGCGCCCAATTCGTTTTGCCTGGTACAATTCCCTTAATGATGGTTATCAGGTAAAAATACCTTCTGTTTAACTGAATAATTACGCTAATCAACCGTAATTAATGAACGATGTAAATAGCGTAATGCCGCTCTTGTTCAGGATGTATAACTGTGGCATCTTTGTATCAGAAAGTTAAGGTTGAAAAATCAAAACAATCTGATCCAGCAATCCAACCAAAAACAATAATCGAATTCCTCTGAAAACTGAAAATTCAATATCCTGAGACTATGCTGTAAAAAGCGATAATGTTTCAAAAAAACAACAACCAGTATCCGGAACTATGCCGTAAAAAACGATGATGATCCAAAAACTAACAACCCAATATCCTAAGCCTATGCCTTAAAACGCGGTGATGGCAAAAAACCAAAACACTGAAACCAGTTAATTCATTTAACACGATTTCTTTGAAATGTTAATCTGCAAAATGAAATCCTGAAGAAGCCAGTTGCGGATGGCAAAAAAATGTTACTTCCACAGACTATGAAAAACTAATAGCTGTGGAAGTTTTTTATGCTCCCTGAACCCATAAATCTTCCCTTTACACCCGTTAAATGTGGGTCTTACTAAATAATATTTCTTGATAAATTGGTTTGCTGTACGCTAATTATTACTACCTTTTCAACCCTAAGCCTTTAGTGAAATAAACAATTTTAAAACGATAGAAATATGCCACAAAAGAAAATTCTGCTAAATGAATCTGAAATGCCAACACACTGGTACAATATTGTCGCAGATATGCCTAACAAACCTTTGCCACCACTGCATCCTGGAACAAAACAACCGATTGGTCCCGAGGATCTGTCACCCATTTTTCCTATGGATCTTATTATGCAGGAAGTAAGTACAGAACGCTACATTGAAATACCAGACCAGGTGCAGGAAATTTATAAAATATGGCGCCCCACACCCATGATGCGTGCCTGGGGACTGGAAAAATTGCTGGATACTCCGGCTAAAATTTATTATAAATATGAAGGCACCAGCCCCAGCGGATCGCATAAGCCCAATACTGCCGTACCACAGGCCTATTATAATATGAAAGCCGGTGTTAAAAAACTTACCACAGAAACCGGAGCCGGTCAGTGGGGTACAGTTCTAAGCTTTGCCTGCCAGCAATTTGGCCTGGGTTGTGAAGTGTACATGGTACGCATCAGCTACGACCAAAAGCCTTACCGGAAATTTATGATGAATACTTTTGGTGCAGAAGTATTTGCTTCGCCCAGTAACCGCACCCAGGCTGGCAGAAACATTCTGGAACAAGACCCCAACTCAAACGGTAGCCTGGGCATTGCAATTTCCGAAGCCATCGAACGTGCCGTAAGTGATGAGCATACTAAATATTCATTAGGTTCCGTATTGAATCATGTACTAATGCACCAGACCATCATTGGCCAGGAATGTATAAAGCAACTGGAATATGCAGGCGATTATCCCGACATTGTAATTGCACCGTTGGGTGGTGGCAGCAATTTTGCGGGCATCTCCTTTCCTTTTCTGCAGCAAAATATACTACATGGAAAGAAGACAAGATTTATAGCTGTAGAGCCTGCATCCTGTCCTAAATTAACAAGAGGTCTTTTTAAATATGATTTTGGTGATACTGCGGGTTACACACCTTTGTTGCCGATGTATACGCTGGGACATAACTTCAGGCCGGCCAGCATACATGCAGGCGGTTTGCGCTATCACGGAGCCAGCATGTTATGCAGCCAGTTATTGCGGGATGGACTGATTGAAGCACAAGCCTTGCAACAGTTGGAATGTTTTGATGCAGGTGTAAAATTTGCCAGGGCCGAAGGCATCATCCCTGCACCTGAAGCCACGCATGGGATAGCACAAGTAATAGGTGAAGCAGAGCAGGCCAAAAAAGAAGGAGTATCAAAAACTATCCTGTTCAATTTGTGCGGACATGGCTTTGTAGATATGCAGGCCTATGCTGATTATTTTAAAGGAAAATTAAATGACCATTATTTTACTGATGCAGAACTAACCACCAACCTTGCAGAAATAGAAGCATTACAACCGGCCTGAGTTTTTTGCTAAAAAGCCATCAATGGCTGAATTAATCAAAACTTAGTCTGACAAATAAATTCCTTTGTTTGATATACTTTTTCGCAGTGCTCTCATGGGGAAAGTGAACACCTGTTATTGAAGAATGTAAAAAACAGGGTTAACCAATTGCCTTTAAAAAGTTTTCATACATTGCAGCCCAGCCATCGTATAATTTATCCGGGCCCAGCATCTGATTGTGCCAGATGGTAATCAGGGTACCATCCACATTTTTACAGGCCCAATAATACTGCATCAGTTCTTCGTATGCTTCGGTAACAGTCAATTTTTGTTCATAGTAAGCATTGGCTTCCATAAAACAAAAAGGATGAACGCGTAAAGAAGATATTTCATTTTTCTCCAGATCAAACCAATAAAAAGCAGACGCTGCAGAAGCCCTGAAACCATTGATGCTGCCATATCCCATACTATAATCATCAGTGATGCCTTCTTTTAAAAGTCTTCTGTAACCTTCGGGTAAATTAAAACGGATATAGTGTTGCCGGCAACGGGTAATTTCCTGTTGACTCATTGTTTTCAATTGCACAATTTCTTTTTTCAGCAACGAAATATCATCGCCACTTTGCCAGGAAGGATGAATGCCAATGGAATATTTTTCAGCATGCTTTTTTACCAGTTGCCACATCGCTTTATTTGCCGGTAAAATGTTTTTATCATACCCCCCATTTTGTGCGGCCACTAAAAAAAAGTAAACCGGATTTAGTTGAAATTTTTTGTGCAGGGTATCCATCCACTCATAGGTATCAAAGGGATCTTTG
>JAYUBR010000203.1:0-7576 GCA_043740775.1 Ferruginibacter sp.
ACTTTATTTTTGCCCACATTTAACTGGTAAGTGCCGCCAATTTTTAATGCATAGTTTTCCTTACCGTGGCTAACAGGAAAATGAAAACATATAGGGTAACTGTAATCTTTTACAATATCATGAATAGCCTCATCCATGGTTTTTCCAAAGGGACGGCTTGTATCTTTCATATCAGTGAATCCACCAATAATTAAACCAGCCAGGTTATCTAATTTGCCGCTGCGTTTTAGCTGGTACAGCATACGGTCGATGCTATAAATATATTCGCCGATATCTTCAATAAAAAGAATTTTATTTTTTGTATTGATATCAGACGGTGTGCCGGTTAAGTGTGCCAGCAGCGAAAGGTTCCCCCCCACCAATTCACCGGTGGCTGTTCCCTGATTATTGTTTTCGTGTGCGGTGCAGATATACTTATTTTTTTTACCGGTCAATATTTTTTTTAATGATAATACAAATTCATTTTCAGCACCACCATCATTGAATGCAGCGGCCATCGCGGCATGAATGCTTGCTGTTTTACAGGTAGTAAAAATATGGCTGTGTAAAACAGTAATATCGCTAAAGCCAATGATCCATTTGGGCTTTCTTTTAAATTTTTTAAAATCAAGCTGGTCAATAATTCTGCCAACACCGTACCCACCGCGACCACACAAAATAGCGTTGATGCTATCATCATCCAGCATGGCCTGTAATTCATCTAGCCGTTCTTCATCAGTACCTGAAAAGTAATTGGTGGAGTTGCTACCCAGTCTTTTGCCCACCATCACCTGGTAGCCCCATTGCTGTAATGTGTCGATACAGGTTTGTGCTTTCTCTTTAGCCATAAAACCGGCAGGGCAGGTTATACCAATGGTATCGCCTTTTCTTAAATAGCGTGGAATTTTTATCATATACCTTTTAGTATTTGTTCAAAATCAAGTGTAGTAATTATGTGTAAGAAACCTTTTCTTTTAAGCCCTCTTAAAAGTTTTAGATCACCGGTCCAAAATAGACTTTCCAGTAAAATTGTAAGGGCAATGTATTGTGTATCTTTTTTGTGAACAGAATAAGTTAAATCAGTAGCTACCCGCAAAATATCCGGGCTGTATTTTTCAACAGAAAATACTGAAATGGTATCAGTGATCAATAAAAGGGATTGTTCAAAAGAGGCTTCGTTAAGATGAGAGTTTGCAATAATTTTATTTTTCTTTAATAGCACCTCGTCATACATTAAATATAGAGCTACAAAATCAACCTTGTGAGCATAATCAAAAATAATTGCAGCTTCTTTTCCGGCAGGTTTAATAAGAGCAGAAATAATTATACTGGCATCTATAATTATTGTCATCAGAGGTTGTGTTTTTTCTTAAATTTTTGCCATGCACCGGCAGTAATTTCATCTGCCAGTTCCATAATCTTTTTTTTAGAAACTTTTTTAGGAGCATCTTTATTAATTTCTAAAAAGCGGACATATTCTTTTACCCTTTTTATCCCTGCTGCACCAATTTTTTTAGAAACTTTTATGGATACATAGTCTTTATCAATTAATTCAGTTGCCATAAATTTTGTTTTACCAAATATACAAAATCCTTACGTTTCTCTCAATGATACACTGGCAGCATTAACAGAAAGCTGGTGTTTAATTCCACACTTTAAAGCAACATTATTTTTTTGATGCCCCACCGGAAAATCGAAGCAAACAGGGTAACTATATCTGGTTACTTTTTCCAATATTATTTCTTCCAATGTTCTTCCAAACTCTTCACCTGCATCATCAGGTTTTATTTTAAAGCCGCCTACAATTAATCCTGCCAGCGAAGTTAGTTTACCGGTTCGTTTAAGGTTCCAGAACATGCGGTCTATGCTGTACAAATACTCGCCAGTATCTTCTACAAATAGTAGTTTATTTTTTGTAACAAGGTCACTGTTACTGCCCGCTAAAGATTCCAGTGTTTTTAAATTTCCCCCCACTAGAGTACCCATTGCAGTACCCGTTTTATTTTTTGCATTGGGTACAAAATCATACTTCATTTTTTCGCCGGTAAGACATTTAAAAATACTTTCTATACTTTGCTTCTGTACCTCTTCTGCCAGGTTCCAGTCTGCCGGAAAACTATTGCACATTTTTGCATGGATGGAAGCGATGCCATAGTTGTGATTAAGGTGGCTATGCAATACGGTGATATCGCTGAAACCGATAATCCACTTCGGGTGCTGTTCCAACTGTTTAAAATCAAGGCCATCAATTATTCTTACTGCGCCATAGCCACCCCTTGCACATAAAATGGCTTTCACCTTTTTATCATCTAACATCTGTTGAAAATCATTTCTCCTCTCTTCATCCGTGCCGCCAAAAGTAAAATCTCTTTTACCAACAGTAGTTCCCACCTTTACCGTAAACCCCCATTCAGTTAGTTTATTTACGGCCGGTACAATTTCTTCGCTGGTTATAAAACCTGCAGGGCAGGTAATGGCAATGATATCACCCTTTTTTAAATAGGCAGGAGTAACGGGTTTTGCATCGGGTTCATAGGGCTCCATGTTTTTTGAAAAATCGGTAAAACTGGTGGCCAGCGGTACTATGGAGGAGAGAAAATTTTTCCGGTTCATAATTTTTTTCAGGTTTATCAATTACTACAATTCAAACCCCATTCCTCCCTTCAACGCTTTCTGGTATTTACGCAAATCGAATTTGTACTACCACGGTGCTTTATGCGCTACCCCTTTTTTTGTTTCATTCAATCGCTTCAAAATGCCGGTGCCTAAAATTTTGCGTTGAAAATTTCTTCTGTCAAGTTATTTGTCTAAAATGGTTTCATACAATTTTTGCAGTTCGGGCATGGTAAATTTTTCGGATAAAAGATTGTACCCTAGTGGATGATAATTTAATTGCGATTGTAAATTTTCAAGTGCCTTATTTAAAATGTCGCGGTGATCAAACAGCATTGTCGGAATTTCATGAATATTAAACCATTCCGAGGAGCTGGACAATACATCGGGCACAGGTTTTACTTTTGGAAAATTTACCAGTGCGGAATATCCCACCGTAATAAACCGGTCAAACATCCAGCTTTCTTTAGTTTTAATGCCCACGTTTTTTAAAAACTGCTCATTAATTTTTCTGTCCGACCTGGAAGGATTACTAAACACATAAAACTGTTGCATATAAATTTCCTCCAAACCGGTACGTTCTTTCAGGATGCGTTTGGCCGATTCATCCATATGTTCTTCCTTCAACACAAAACCACCGGGCAATGCCCATAGGTTTGCATATTTGGCATACAGCAGCAACACTTTTAATTCGTTATTATCAAAACCAAAAATGATGCAATCAACAGAAATATTCCGCAGGTAAATTTCATGGCCTTTAAAAAAATAGTCGCTTATTTCTTTATCAAAACTCATATATAGTATAAAAGTAAATGGCTGCGGCCAAATTAAAAATAAAATTATATTGCTTCAAAAAAAATATTATCATTGTGTTAAAATAAAGCAATGAAAAAACGAACTTGTACAAAAAATGATCCGTAGGCAAGCATTACCACCAGCTTTAATAATCTGCAAAAAATCATCAGTTAAAAGCCAATCACAAAAAGTTAAGATTAGCCGGTAAGAATTTTTTCGTTGCAACATTCTTCCCGATCATCTCATTAGCAAATGGTGACGCCAATTGAGTACTATGTTTGTATTAAATTGGAAAAATAATTATGAAAAAGAAAAATATCATCAGCCTCAGTATTGCATTGGCTTTTTTATTCCTGTCAACAACAGGCCTGTTACTTTATTTTGGATTAAAGCCAGAGTTTGTTACGTCCATCCATGTATTACTGGGATTGCTATTCATCAGCTTTGCTATTTTTCATATAAAAAATAACTGGCCTTCATTAAAAGTATATACTAAAGAACGCAAAGAACGTAAAATTAAAAAGGAATTTTTTGTAGCCGCAGTGGTAGTGGGCGTGTTTTTGTTGGGTGCAGGATTTAGCCTGCCCCCTTTTGCCCAAATACAACATTTTGGCGAAGACCTTACCCGTGGCGGTGGTGGCCAAAAAGATGACCAGTTTGAGAAAACCTCTTTTGATGAGATTGTTACCAATAAAGACAAACAAGGTAAAGCGATACGGTTGATTATTCAAAAAAATAAGGAAGTGATTACCCCGGTTATCACCATCTGGACTGCCGATACAGCAGGTAATTTTATTGATAATATTTTTGTGCCAGCCAAAACAATTGAGGTTAGTTCTGGCGAAGCAGACAAGCGCCATGCTTTATTAGAAGGTGAAGTTGAAACGAAAAATTTTACGCCTGCAATAATGCCGGGATGGCAGGCGGCAACAAAAGATACCGCAACAAATTATGCACAAGCTACGCCAACCGATAACTTCTTTCTGGATACTAAAACAAAAGCAGGCGATAAATTTCAGTTGCTGCTCGAAGTAAAAGGCAATGGCAAAACGGAACTGTACAAGGGTATGGTGGATTTGGCTAAAGGAAATGTGATTGCATTAAAAACAACCAACAGTTCACTGCTGGTGAGGGCTATAGCCGAAGTGCAATAGAATTGCTTAAAAGATTTCAGCAGTAGAAAAGTAGAAAAGCAGATAATCTTTTTCTTTTTTTTAAAAGGGATAGCTCTTTAAAAATGCAATAAAGCATTAATGCCCCAATTAGAGATAAACGAATTTTAAAAATAACTTCTCTTGAAAAACCTCAAAACCTCCGCTCACAACGGAGGTTTTTGTTTGGGAAATGTACTTGCTTTAGGTAAATTTGCAGCGTTTACATTAAAAAAATGGTTTAAATATTATTTTAACTAAGACTTTGAAGAAAGGAAAACAGATTATTCATTAGCAGGCTGCTTCGGTTTAAAGGCGTTCAATAGAATTAATTAGTACAAGAGTGCGACGCCACCGAAGTAAAATAGCAGTACTATAGCCGGGTACAAAAAAATTATGACAGATCCGAAAAGATATTTAATTACTTCTGCATTGCCTTATGCAAATGGCCCTAAACACATCGGGCATTTGGCAGGCGCTTATTTGCCTGCAGATATTTATGTGCGTTACTTACGGGCGCAAAAAAAAGATGTGGTGTATGTGTGCGGCAGCGATGAACATGGCGCTGCTATTACCATACAGGCGATGAAGGAAAATACTACGCCGCTTAAAATTGTAGATAAATACCATGCCATGTTGAAAAGCAATATGGCCGACCTGGGTATTTCTTTTGATATTTATCACCGCACTTCTGCACCAATTCATCATGAAACTGCACAGGAGTTTTTTACGGTGCTGAATGATAAAGGCGACCTGGAAATAAAGGAAACAGAACAATATTTTGATGAGGCTTCAAATACTTTTTTAGCCGACCGGTATATAAAAGGAACCTGCCCTGTTTGCGGCAATGAAAATGCTTTTGGCGATCAGTGCGAAAAATGTGGTTCAACATTAAGTCCGGAAGAACTGATTAATCCGAAGAGCACTTTGAGCGGTAACACGCCCATAAAAAAGTTAACCCAACATTGGTATCTGCCCTTAAACAGGCACGAGGAATTTTTACGAAAATGGATATTGGAAGACCATAAAGATGACTGGAAGGTAAATGTTTTGGGCCAATGTAAAAGCTGGCTGGATGCAGGTTTGCAGCCAAGAGCCGTAACAAGGGATTTGGATTGGGGGATAAAAGTACCGGCCCCCCCACCCCCCAAAGGGGGGATTTTGGAGTCTGCTGATTCGGATATTTTTTTCAATTATCAAACAGCCGATCCGTTTTTGTATGGGTTGCTTAAAGAATTTGTAAAGCACCACCGGAGCCAGCCAACCGATGCTGAAAATGTTTTGTGGCAAATGCTGAGAGGTAAAAAGCTGGAAGGCTACAAATTCAGAAGGCAGCACATCATAGGTCAATACATTGCGGATTTTGTTTGCCTTAATAAAAAGCTGGTGATTGAGGTGGATGGTTTAATACACCAATTGCCAGATAATAAAACCAGTGATGAAGAAAGAACGGAATGGCTAAGAAGTCAAGGCTTTGAAGTGGTAAGATTTACAAATGAAGAAGTATTACAAAATACAGATAATGCACTAACCGAAATAGCCAACAAATTAAATACGCTTACAGAAGAAGTGAAGTCTTCCCAAAATCCCTGCGTGGGGGGTGGGGGGCCTGCGGCTGGAAAAGTTCTCTACGTTTGGTTTGATGCCCCCATCGGTTATATCAGCGCCACAAAACAGTGGGCTTTAGACAGTAATAAAGACTGGAAACCTTACTGGTACAATCAAGATACCAAGCTGGTACATTTTATTGGCAAGGATAATATTGTTTTTCATGCCATTATATTTCCGGTAATGTTGAAACTGCATGGGAATATTTTGCCGGAAAATGTACCGAGCAACGAGTTTATGAATTTAGAAGGCGATAAGATGAGTACCAGCAGGGGATGGAGTATTGAGATGGAGGATTACATCAACGATTTTGTGAAGAAAGAAAATGGTGGCGACAAGATGGTGGATGCTTTGCGTTATTATTTAAACGCCATTGCTCCTGAAACCAAAGACAGTGAATTTACCTGGAAGGGTTTTCAGGATGCTGTAAAAGGAGAACTGGTGGATGTGTTTGGCAATTTTGTAAACAGGGCTTTTGTGTTGATGCATAAATTATGCAAAGGCAAAGTTCCCCCGTTGCATCCTGCAATTATAGATGATACAGATAAAGCTTTAATGGGTGATATCTTCAATGCAAAAACTACCATCGCAGGTTTACTTGAAAGCTATAAATTCAGAGACGCACAATATGAAGTGATTGACCTGGCAAGAAAAGGTAACAAATACATGCAGGAAAAGCAACCCTGGATTGTGGCTAAAAGTCTGGAAGTAAATCCAGAAGCTCAACAGGCAATTGACAACTGTCTGCATATTTGTTTGCAGTTGACGGCTAATCTTGCTGTTTTTATCAACCCCTTTTTACCGCATGCAGCACAAAAAATGTGTTACATGATGAAGGTGGTAAATAAAATGCTGGACTGGGAAAATGCAGGTAAACCCCATTTATTAAGTGTGGGGTATTCGTTACGGGAACCGCAATTATTATTCAGAAAAATAGAAGATACGGAAGTAGCGGAACAGGTAGAAAAATTAAAAATTAAAAGCGAGAAGATAAAAATGGATACGGCCTCCCCAAACCCCTCGGAAGGAGGGGCTTTAAAGACTTCACCTGTTACGCAGGATACTCAAAATAATACTACCTCACAGAATCCTCCTTTGGAGGGCAGGGAGGCTAAGCCCGAAATTGGGTTTGAAGATTTTGCAAAAATTGATTTGAAAGTAGGTACCATCGTTGCTGCGGAAAAAGTAGAAAAGGCTGATAAATTATTAAAGCTGGAAATAGACCTTGGCTTTGAAACAAGAACCATTGTAAGTGGCATTGCCCTGCATTTTGAGCCTGCTGCAATCGTGGGTAAACAGGTTACGGTGGTAACCAATCTTGCACCAAGAAAAATGAGGGGAATAGAAAGCAACGGAATGATCTTGATGGCGGAAGATGCAGATGGTAAATTAAAATTTGTAAACCCGGATGAAGCTGTTAAAAATGGTAG
>JAYUBR010000204.1:0-2266 GCA_043740775.1 Ferruginibacter sp.
TCTTCTCTGGGTAAAGGTATAATAGCGGCTTCGCTTGCTAAATTATTACAGGCAAGAGGGTTGAAAGTTACCATCCAGAAATTTGACCCCTACATCAATGTAGATCCCGGTACATTAAATCCGTATGAACATGGGGAATGTTATGTTACAGAAGATGGTGCAGAAACCGATCTGGACCTTGGACATTACGAACGTTTTTTAAATATCCATACAAGCCAGGCCAATAATGTTACCACCGGGCGCATATACCAAACCGTTATTAACCAGGAAAGAGAAGGCGCTTATCTTGGTAAAACAGTGCAGGTAGTTCCACACATTACGGATGAAATAAAACGCCGCATGTTGTTGTTGGGTAATACCGGAGAATATGATATAGTTATAACAGAGATCGGCGGTACAGTAGGTGATATTGAAAGCTTGCCTTTTGTTGAAGCAGTGCGCCAGTTGCAATGGCAGATGGAAGAAGAAGACTGCCTGGTAGTGCATCTTACATTGATTCCATACCTAAAGGCAGCTAAAGAATTAAAAACAAAACCTACGCAGCACAGTGTAAAATTGATGAGTGAAAACGGGGTGCATCCGGATATTATTGTTTGCAGAACCGAGCGTTCGCTGAACCTTGAATTGAGAAAAAAAATAGCCTTGTTTTGCAATGTAAAAACAGAAGCGGTTATTGAAGCGATGGATGCCAATTCTATTTATGAAGTGCCTTTAAAAATGTTGCATGAAGGCCTGGATATAATTGTATTAAAAAAACTGCACATCAACGGTTACTCTGCTCCTGAACTAACCAAATGGAAAGGCTTCCTGGATAAGCTGAAATATCCTTCCGGAAAAATTAATATCGGGTTGATTGGAAAATACATAGAACTGCAGGATGCCTATAAATCTATTTTAGAATCTTTTGTTCATGCAGGTGCCATGAACGAATGTAAGGTGAACATTGTGAATGTACACAGCGAAACAATTACAGACGACAATGTACAGGAAAAATTAGGTGGACTGGATGGTTTGTTGGTAGCCCCTGGTTTTGGTATGAGGGGTATTGAAGGCAAGATTGTTTCGGTAAAATTTGCAAGAGAAAACAAGTTGCCGTTTTTTGGTATTTGCCTGGGCATGCAAATGGCGGCTATTGAGTTTGCAAGAAATGTACTGGATTTAAAAGATGCCAATAGCACTGAAATGCATACTGACACCAGAAACCCGGTAATTGACCTGATGGAAGGCCAAAAGAAAGTGAAAGCAAAGGGTGGTACCATGCGTTTAGGTGCATATCCCTGCGAAATAAAGGAAGATACGCTGGCTTATAATATTTATGGGCAGTCAACTATCAGCGAACGGCACCGCCACCGCTGGGAATTTAACAATGCATACCTGGAGCAATTTGAAAATGCAGGTATGATTGCCAGTGGAAAAAACCCCGGCACAGGCCTGGTAGAAATTATTGAATTAAAAGATCATCCTTTTTTTATTGGTGTACAATATCACCCGGAATTAAAAAGCACGGTCGAAAATCCTCAGCCAATTTTTGTAAATTTTATTAAGGCTGCAAAAGAATTTTCGGATAGAAAAATTGCCGTAAAAAATTCGCTGCTGCAAAGTGAGCTGATATAATGGCTGATCGCTAATGTTTGATGGCTGATTTTTTCCATTTGTTAGCTCCAGTACTATACGAATCAACCATCCGGTATCAGCGCAAAAACGGGAAAAGCTGGCAATGAAGGAAATCCGAAATCAGCCATCCGACATCCGAAATTGTATCAGTGTTCCTGCAGGGTTAAAACTTCTTTCTTCATAGTTTCCCACAGGCCGTTAAAAGTTTGATTCTTTTCTTCTTTCCATTGTTGACTGAAACTCTTTATTTTTTGGGTGCGGTCTTCTTTGGTAAGATCAAAAAAAGCTGTGATGGCTTCTTTATCATTTTGATGAGCCAATGAATTGTACAATTCTTTTAGTTCTTTTTCTTTAATGATATTACTGCTCACCATTTCCTTTTCCATTGCTTCTCTTTGCATGGCTCTTTCATCGTAGGTGCCGGAAGGCAAGATGGTTTTGGCAATCACCGGCATCAGTTCTATCAATAATAAAATAATCACCAGTAAATAATACCTGAACTGCAGCGCAGGATTGGTTTTTATCAGATTATTCAGTGCTTCAATCTGAGTTAAAAATCCATTGTTTAAATAAGTGATAAAATCAGCTTCTTCTTTTTTAATGGTATCATCCATTGTTTTTAATTCTGTTTCAATGGCTGCAATTTTTGGTT